>NZ_PPXX01000109.1 GCF_021655075.1 Clostridium sp. Cult2 | reverse complement strand
ATTATAAAAATAAAAAATATTGAGAGTATTTTTTATAATTAATATAGAAAGAGGTTGAAATTTTTAAGGAAAGCATATATAATCGTAATATAATTTAATAATGTTCGGTTGAAGGTAGTGGGAGAGAGATTTTTAAATAAATCCACCGAAGAAGTAAATCTTTCAGGTATTAGGACCGCTATTGGACGAACCTCTGGAGAGACTCAGAGATGAGCACCGAAGGAGCAAGATAATTTAAAGTTTAAATTATTGAAACTCTCAGGTAAAAGGACAGGGGATAAGATAGGTCTATAAATTTTTATTATTTAATAGATCTTATTTACCTATCTATTCTCCTCCGTAAATTTAAATTTAAGGGGGATTTTTTTATGTTAAATCAAATTCAATCAATTTTAAGTACTATCGATGCTATAATATGGGGGCCACCACTATTAGTATTATTAGTAGGGACAGGAATATATTTAACCTGGAAATTAAAACTACTACAAATATTTAAACTACCTTTAGCACTAAAATACATATTTTCAAAAGAGGAAGATACTGATGATGATGCAAAAGGTGATGTTACTAGTTATGGAGCTTTATGTACGGCTTTATCAGCAACTATAGGAACAGGAAATATAGTTGGAGTTGCTACTGCAATTAAGGCTGGAGGACCAGGAGCATTGTTTTGGATGTGGATAGCAGCTTTTTTTGGCATGGCTACTAAATATGCTGAAGGAGTACTTGCAATAAAATATAGAGAAGTAGATGAGAATGGACAAATGGCTGGTGGACCAATGTATTATATAAAAAATGGGCTAGGATTAAATTGGTTAGCAAAATTATTTGCCATATTTGGAGTAGGTGTTGCTCTACTTGGAATAGGAACATTTGGGCAAGTAAAGTCTATTGCTGATGCAGCAAAAATAGGATTCAATATTCCATTAATAGTTACAGCAGTAGTAGTTACTATATTAGTGGCCTTAGTTACTCTAGGAGGAATAAAAAGAATTTCAAGTGTATCAGAAAAAATTGTTCCTTTTATGGCTATACTATATATAGTGGGAGTTATTTTGGTACTAATATTTAATTTTACCAAAATACCTTCAGCTATTAGTTTAATAATAAGAAGTGCATTTAATCCTAAAGCAGCTTTAGGAGGTGCAGTAGGAATAACTATTTCAATTGCCATGCAAAGAGGAATTGGAAGGGGAGTATTTTCAAACGAAGCAGGACTTGGTAGTGCACCTATAGCAGCAGCAGCAGCAAAAACAAAATCTCCTGTAAGACAAGGATTAATTTCTATGACAGGAACATTTATTGATACTATTATAATTTGTACAATGACTGGATTAGTTATTGTTGTTACAGGAAGCTTTACTGGAAATCTAGAAGGTGCAAATTTAACTACAGCAGCCTTTGAAAATGGATTGCCAATAGCTTTATTAGGAAAATATATAGTTAATATAGGTTTGATATTCTTTGCGTTTACAACTATATTAGGATGGAATTATTATGGGGAAAGATGTATTGAATATTTATTCGGCGTAAAGGGAATAAAACCTTATAAAATTATTTTTATAGCTTTAGTTGCAGTAGGGTCTTTTTTACCATTGGAGATGATTTTTATTATAGCAGATATAGTTAATGGACTTATGGCATTTCCAAATCTAATTGGATTAATAGGATTAAGGCATGTTGTTATTTCTGAAACACAGAAGTTTTTTGATGATATAAAAGAAGTGGATACGGATGGAATTGAAGAAAAAATGACAGTTTAAGGTGGAAAAACTCCACCTTTTTTATATAATAAAT
>NZ_PPXX01000108.1 GCF_021655075.1 Clostridium sp. Cult2 | reverse complement strand
AATAAGTGGCGTTGACGAATGGGTCCTGCGCAACGAAAATCTATGAACCCCGTCAGGTCCGGGAGGAAGCAGCGGTAAGTAGACACTTTCGTGTGCCGTGGGGGTGCCTGTTTTGAGTTAACTGTTTAGGTAACGCCTGGGGTATAACGACAAGGCTGGGTGCACGGTTACATAGAAAATTAAGCTGTGGAAAATTCCACAGCTTTTGTTATCCTTCAAAACTTCTATTTCCATCTAATGTATATTCATCAAGATTTCCTTTGCCATAGGTAAGACCTGATACTGCCTTTGGTTTTTCTATTATTTCTAATTCTTTAAATCCTTCTAATATGGGTGTTAATATCTTGATATTAATTTCAAATAGAGATGGATTCCTTTTTATTTCCCCTTCAGTCATAGTCTTATTAATGTAAATATTAATTTCACGTAAAGTTAATGAAATTTCATCATCTCCACCAAATTGGACTAACAATTCTGTTAATATAGCTCTAGAGTGATTGTTTAAGTCTTTCACTATATCATAGTTCTCATCCTTTATGGCAGTGATACAATTTTTAAAATTATCAATTAATCTTTCATATAATATGGCTATAAGTCCTGCCTCATTGGTTGTAGAAATTCTTTTTTTTCGTTCTTGAATATCAGTCATCTATCTCATCTCCCTATTGTAATAGTTGGAGCATTGTTTGCGGTAATTGATTGGCTTGAGAAAGCATTGCCACACCTGCTTGTTGTAATATATTCAGTTTGACAAATTCACTCATTTCAAGAGCCATATCTGCATCTTCTATCCTTGATTTGGCAGCCGTTAAGTTTTCTGCTGTATTGTCCACATTTCTTATGGTATGTTCTAGTCTGTTTTGGTAGGCTCCTAGTTGGGAACGGTGTTTGGCTACTGTTGTTATAGCCTCGTTATAAGTGGATATTGCATTGCTAAAGTTTTCTGTAGTTAATTTATCATTGTCCACTTCAAATTTACCTTTATCACCACTATCATCTCCGGCAACTTTAATAAAATGACCATTTGGAGCAATATTTAGCTTACCAGATTCACTTCCTACAGTTATATTTATTTGAGACATTTCAATATCAATAAACTGACCTGAGTTAGCC
Source organism: Clostridium sp. Cult2 (assembly GCF_021655075.1). GTDB lineage: Bacteria > Bacillota > Clostridia > Tissierellales > Tepidimicrobiaceae > Schnuerera. The sequence continues at coordinate 29,380 of NZ_PPXX01000108.1, read as the reverse complement.
CCTATTTGAAGCCTTAAATTTGTACCTGAACCCTCTGTAGGTCTCCCTCTCAATAAATATATCCCATTAAATGTAGTATCTTCACCAATCTTATTTATTTGTTCCGTCAACTCCTTCATCTCATCAGCAATAGCTTTTAAATCTCCTTCCTTTCCTTCTTCATATATTCCATTGGCCCCTTGCACTGCCAATTCCCTCATCCTTTGTAGCATAGCATGGACTTCATTTAATGCTCCTTCTGCTGTTTGAAGTAAAGATATACCGTCTAACGAGTTCCTAGAGGCTTGTCTAAGGCCTCTTATTTGAGCTTCCATCTTCTGTGAGATGGCTAGTCCTGCCGCATCATCTGCAGCTTTATTGATTCTTTTTCCTGATGATAATTTTTCTAAAGTTTTTTCCAGTCCATTATTGGTTATTCCTAACATTCTATGGGTATTTAATGCTGGTATATTATTGTTTATCCTCATTATTTTTCCCCTCCATTTTGTTTACATTTTCTATAAAGGATAAGGTCTCCCCGAGAATTTGGAACAATTCTTTAGGTACCTTTTCAACATTTTCCATGGCTAGTTCTTCTTTTATATCGATTTTGTTTTCAATCTTCTTCTTTTCGTAAGCTTTCTTCAATTGTTTTTTCGATACTAATCTTATTTTCATGTTCTCACCTAAAGGATATTATTTGGTTCTAATTTCTCTAAAGTATATCCGATTTTCTCTAATCCACTTTTAAGTAAATTTTCATTATCCTTAATCTTCTCTTCCTTTGCCATATTAAAATCCACATATACTTTGTCATCTTTCACCTGTATGTTAAACTTAACCTGTCCTAAGTTTTCCATATTCATATTAATATAAAATACCATCTTGTTTTTTTGGATTCCCTTATTTATATTAGGGATTATTAAATTTATATTATTATATCCTCCCTCTGTGGATATGGGTAGTTGAAGTATTAAATCATCTTTAGATAGTTGGTTTTGTAAATTAAAGTATTCTTCAATTTGTTTTATATAACCCTCTTTATCTTCGCCATTGAAATTAAAGGAGTTGTTTAAATCTTCAAAAGAATTTAATGTTTCTTTTAATTCTTCCTCCACTCCATCTTTACCTTTCTTAAGGGAATTGGAAAATTTCTTTATTTTATTCTCCAATATTTCAATTTTTTCTTTTAACTCTTTACTGTAATTATTTTTATTGGCTAAAAGTTCATTAAATATACTTCCTATGCCTTTTCCATTATTTAAAAGATAATTTATATTATTGATTTGGTTTATAGACATATTTAGTTGGTTTTTCATTATCACAGGTATTAAAGATTCTTCTTTCCCTTTAAGGTATTTTATTTCATTGACTAATCTTTGGGTTTCTCTATATCTATTTACCTTTCTATCTATATATTGGTTTAACTCTTCTAAGGCCATATGCTCTAATGCTACCCCTTCTTTAACGCTTATCTTAATTAAGTTTAATGTGGTATTGGATTTGGCATTTAAATACTCCTGTCTAATGAAACTTTCTTCAATATTAGTAATAGGTTCAACTGTGGCTTCATCCGTTGTAATTAGCTCTAAATGAGATTCATATAGATTGTTTAATGTTATAGAATTAAACCTTTTGGATACAAAGGCTATAGTTTGGGAATCTAATTCTCCTAATGTATTAAATATGTTGGAAATAATCCTCGCTTTTTCAATAGTCTTTCCATTTAATCCTTGGTCTAGATTGGCCTCTGTCGATATTATTGCCTTTAAATTCTCTATTTTAAAATCTTTTTCATTTTTAATCAGTTGGACTAATTCTTTATCTGTAATGGTTTTTAAGTTTTCTATTTCCTTTATGGCCTCTAATGGTTTTTCTAAGTTTCCATTTTCTTTTTTATACTCTTTATATTTGGTCTTCTCTAGTAATGTGGATATATCTTCCTTCAGTAAATCTACTCCTTCTTCCATTAAAAGGGCTACTTTTTCTTCATCTAAAAGGTCTATTAGTTCTTTTAAATTGGATTTCATATCTAATAATTTTCGATAGTTCTCCCATGTTGCCTCTACTCCATTTAATAAAAATTCCCTTATTATTTCTAGGTTTTCTCCCTTTGCCTCTAGGTTTAACTCCTTTAATATTTTTAATATATATTCTGAGCTTTCTTCCTTTTCTATGGTAAATTGTTCATATAAAGGGGATATTATGTTTTTATCTAGATTTTTACTATGATAAGAATGTTTATATTTATAAAGATTTTCAATATTAAAATATAAATCTTCTTTTAAAAAACTAACAAAGGTTTCATCATTATAATCTTTCAAGTCATAGAGCTTGTCTATTACCTCCATAACCCTTTCAATATTTTCCTTATCTATTGGGATTCTTTCCTTATATAAGGCTAATATGCTATCATAAACATCTTTTCCCATTGTCCTTCCATATATTTCTTTTGCAATTATTTCTGCTTCTCTATAGCTTAACTTTCTATTTAGTTTTATTAGTTCCTTAAAGGATAAACTATTTTTCCCATCCTTTACTTCAATTAAAGTTTCTGCAATTTTCTGGAGGGAATCCTCTTTTAAATCTATACCTTTATCCATTAGCTTAATACAAGAATCAAAATCTATATTTTCTATTATTACACTTAAATATTTTTTGGACATAAAAAAGGTATTTAAATTATCTTTAGTTACTGAAATCTGATTATCTATTAAATATTCTATACCTTTTATTGTTTCATCTGAATCCTCTAATCCTAATCTTTTTATTATTTCCTTGAAATTTACAGGCTTTACCTCTTCTTTGTTTTTTTCTTCTACCTTTATGGATAATATTTTTTCTTTGTCTATATTAATTTTTTCTCCAATTTCCTGTTGTATTTCTTCTTTCAATCTCAATGAATACATTATATTTTTGTTCTCTATAGACTTTTCAATTTTTATATCTTTTCCCTTTTTTTCTACTAAGATGCCCTCAACATCATAAAAAAGGGTAGGTTTTAAGCCATAGGCATTTATTATATTTTCTTTAGTATTTAAATTTATCGCTTCCATTAAACCATCCTCTTATAATGATTTCATTTAATATATCGACAGATTTTTTATTAATCTTTAAGCAAATGTTATATTTTCATATATATTGCCGATAGTATATAATAGAATAGTAAGGGAGAGTGACTTTATGGCAAGGATAGAAAAGGTTGGTGTCAATAATCTACAACAGGTGGATAGTATAAAATCTACCAATAGAAAGGAAATACACGAAACCTTTAAAAATAAGCTTATGGAAATTGAACAAGAACATATTCGAGAGCAGCTTAAGGTTTTATACGGTAGAATAGAAGCCCAATCTGAAAAACTTCAAGACAAATTGTTTATTGAAGATTTAATCCAATATAAAAAACTAGTAAAAGAATTTTTGGATATTACAGTGAATAACTCTCATGTGTTTTATAAGGAAAATTCTTTGGATAGAAGAGGACGTCATAGGGTATATTCTTTAGTAAAGAAGGTAGATAATGAATTAGATGAATTGACTAAGGATTTTTTAAATATTGAAAACAATAGGATAAGAATATTGAAAAGATTAGACAATATTAAAGGTTTGCTTTTGGATATTCTTACATAGTATGAAAGGAGGGCAAGTAATGGAAGATTTAATTAAAAAGGTATTCTTTGCTGGTGTAGGTACTTTAGCTCTAACCTATGAGAAAGCCAATGAACTTGTAAAGGATTTGGTTGAAAAGGGAAAGATTACTGTAGAACAGGGAAAACAATTAAATGAAGAGCTTAAAAGGGTTGTAAAAGACAATGCCCCAGAAGCTCAGAATATAACGGATGTTGAAATGAATATAAAGACCTATTTAGATAGTTTAAACTTAGCAACTAAAGATGATATAGATAATATTAATAGAAGAATAGATGAATTAGAGAAAAATAATTAATATGGGGGGATAGACCATCTTGAAATACAAGATGGTTTCTTAATATGGATAATGATTATTCAAAAAAGAGATTTAGAGAAATTATTTCGGTAGCCTTAAAACACGGATTTAAAAATGGAATAGGAGAACCGAAAGAACTGAGATTATTTTTGGAAGAGCTAGGACCTTCCTTCGTTAAGATTGGACAAATTTTATCCACTAGAGCAGATATTATTCCTATTGAATATATTAATGAACTTCAAAAATTGCAAGATGATGTAAGCCCTGAGGAGTTTATCATTATGAAGGAAGTTATTGAATTTGAATTAAAAGGTTCTATTGATGAAGTATTCATGGATTTTATAAAAACTCCTATTGCCTCTGCCTCTTTATCAGAAGTATATCTGGCTAAATTGAAAACAGGAGAGAGAGTTGTAGTAAAAGTTCAAAGACCCTTTGTAAAGGAAAAAATGCTATCGGATATTAAAATATTAAAAAAATTAGCTCCCTTTATCAATTTCACTACTACAGGTGAAGTAGTAGATATGAAAAAAGTAGCAGACGAGTTGAGTACCGCAACTAAAAAGGAACTGAACTTTATAGAAGAGATGAATAATATAATTAAATTCACAGAAAACAACTTAGATGTAAAATTCATGACAGTTCCGAAAGTATATGCAGAATACTGTACCCCCAAAGTTCTAGTAATGGATTATATATCTGGTATCAAAATTGATAATACAGGTAAACTAAAGGAAAAAGGCTATGATATTCATGATATAGCTACTAAAATAACCTATAACTATTTTAAACAGGTTTTTGAAGATGGCTTTTTCCATGCAGATCCACATCCTGGAAATATTTTAATCTATGAAAATACAATTAGCTATATCGATTTTGGTTTGATGGGAAGTTTAAATTCATCTTTAAAGAAAAATTTAAATGATTTTCTTGAAGGTGCTTCAACAAAAGATATAGATTTAATGACTAAATCCATTCTAAAAATCGGCATAAAGAAAGGCCCTATAGATTTAAATAGACTATATAGGGATATAGAAATATTATATAGTACATATATAGATGAGGCTATTCACGACTATGATATTCCTCAAATATTGGAAGAGGTTATACTAGTCTGCAAAAAAAACAATATCAATATGCCTCATAATATTACTCTCTTAATTAAAGGAATGATAACCCTTCAAGCAGTATTGGCCAAAATCGATAGGAATATAACTTTAATGGATATAGCCTTGCCCTATTTTAAAAATCAAATAATAAAAGAAAAGTTTAAAAATTTAGATTTCACAGAAATGGCAGCTTTTTTATATTCTTCATTTAAATCCACCTTTCAACTGTCCACAAAGGTTATAGATATTATCAATACAGCACTAGAAGGAAGATTAAAATTAAATCTGGAACTAAAAAATATGGAAGAAAATTTTAATGAGATAAACAAAATGGTAAATAGGCTTATATTTGCCATTATTGTGGCAGGATTATTAGTAAGTTCCTCTTTAGTCATTAATGCCAATGTAGGTTTAAAAATATATGGCATTTCTTCTATAGGAATTGTTGGTTACCTAGGGGCAGGAGTGGCAGGGTTGTTACTATTAATTTCAATAGTCAAATCAGGAAAGCTTTGATTAATAATTGAATAAGTTTCTTTCTTATTCAATTTCAAGAAAGAAACTTATCTATATATTATTTAATATATTTATCTATTATGGTGATTATTTCTTCTATTTTTTCCTCACCTTCATCTTCACCTTCTAATATAGCATCTTTTACACAGGACCTAATGTGGCCGTTTAATACGTCTATATTAGCTTTTTTCAGTAGGGCTATGGCAGATAAGATTTGAGTAGATACATCTACACAATATCTATCTTCCTCTATCATCCTAATTATTCCATCTACTTGCCCTCTTACTGTTTTCAATTTCATAGCTGCTTTTTCCTTGCCTTCATTCATAATATCACCTACTTTTAATTTATTTCTATTACATCATAACCTGCCTCTTCTACTGCTTCCTTTAGAGCTTCTTCTATTAGATTATCTCCTACAACCTCTACCTTCTTACTCTCCAGATTAACATCTACATTAGATACTCCTTCAAGTCCCTTTAACGCATTAGTAACCGCCATTACGCAATGATTACATGACATACCTTCTACCAACATAATTTTTTTCATTTTAATTCCTCCCTCGGATTGAATTATTACTTAAAATTCTTTAGTCTAAGTGAATTAGTAACTACAGATACAGAACTAAAGGCCATGGCTGCTCCTGCTATCATTGGATTTAAAAATCCTAAAGCTGCAAAGGGAATACCTATTGAATTATAGAAAAAGGCCCAAAATAAATTTTGTTTAATAGTCTTCATAGTCCTATGGCTTAGCCTTATAGCTGTAACTATACTCATTAAATCCCCTCTCATAAGGGTAATATCTGCTGCTTCCATAGCCACATCTGTGCCAGTTCCTATGGCAAATCCTATATCTGCTGCTGCTAACGCTGGAGCGTCGTTGATACCATCTCCTACCATGCCTACATTTTTGCCTTCAGATTTTATATTTTCTACCACTTCTGCTTTGTTTTCAGGTAATACCTCTGCTAAAACATTATCTATTCCCACTTTTTTGGCTATAGCTTTAGCCGTTCTTTCATTATCTCCTGTTATCATATATACTTCTAATCTTATATTTTTCAACTCTTCTATTGCCTTTTTAGAACTTTCTTTTATCTGATCTGCTACTGCAATTATTCCTGAAATATCCCCATCTATTCCTACTATCATGGCAGTTTTCCCCTCTTCTTCTAACCTATATAGTTCCTCCTCTGCCTTTTCTATACCAATACCTGATTCTAACATTAGCTTTCTATTGCCTACATAGATTTCCTTTCCTTCAAAAGTAGCCTTTAAGCCTTTCCCTGGTATAGCCTTAAAGGTTTCTGCCTCTTTTATCATTAGTAACTCCTCTTCACCTTTTCTAACTATAGCCTGACCTAAAGGGTGTTCAGAAGTTTTCTCTACTGTTGCTGCAATTCTAAGAAGCTCATCCCTATCCATAGAATTAAATGTTATTATATCCGTTACTTCTGGTTCACCTTTAGTTATGGTACCAGTTTTGTCGAATACTATTGTTTCCATCTTATGAGCTCTTTCCAAATGTTCTCCTGATTTAATTAGTATTCCATTTTCAGCACCTTTACCAGTACCTACCATGATAGCTGTGGGTGTAGCTAACCCTAAAGCACAAGGACATGCAATTACTAAAACTGCTACTGCATTTATAAGCCCTGTATTAAAATTGCCTTTCACTAGATAAAAGCCCATGAAGGTTACAATAGCGATAATAACCACTATTGGTACAAATATACCAGAGATTTTATCTGCCAGCCTTTGAACAGGAGCTTTGGAACCTTGAGCGTCCTCTACTAGTTTAATTATCTGGGATAGAACTGTGTCCTTCCCAATCTTTTTGGCTTCAAACTTAAAAGAACCAAATTTATTTATGGTAGCTCCTATAACTTCATCTCCTTCAGTTTTATCTATGGGGATACTTTCTCCAGTTATCATGGATTCGTCTATAGAAGAATGACCTTCTGTAATAATTCCATCTACTGGTATTCTCTCTCCTGGTCTTACTACTACGATATCACCTATATTTACCTTTTCTATTGGAATATCCTCTTCTACTCCATTTTTTATTACTCGTGCAGTCTTAGGTTGTAATCCCATCAACTTTTTTATAGCTTCTGAAGTTTTTCCTTTAGCTACAGCCTCAAAGGTCTTTCCTAATAGTATCAATGTAATAATAACTGCTGAAGCTTCAAAATAGAATTCTGCCACTCCAACAATTACATTGTATAGACTATAAAAGTAGGCTGCAGATGTCCCCATGGCTACTAATACGTCCATATTAGCTCCTCCACCCCTCAACGAGTTAAAGGCTCCTTTATAAAATCTATAGCCTATTATAAATTGGACAGGGGTTGCTAATAGCAGTTGGAAATATCCATTGGTGAAAATATTATCCTTTCCTGCCATGTGGAAAAACATAGCTGAAAATAGGGGTAAACTAAGGATTGCTGATATAATGAAAGAAGTTTTAAGGGATTTTATCTCCTTTTCTCTCAATTCCTTTTCCCTATCCATATCCCTTTCTATTTCCAGCTCTGCCTTATATCCTGCTTTTTCTACTGTTCTTATTAATGCTTCATCTTCTACAGCTCCGGAAGGAAATTCTACAACTGCCTTATTGGTAGATAGATTTACATTGGCTTTTACCACTCCTTCAAGTTTATTTAAAACTTTCTCTACCCTAGAAGAACACGCTGCACAAGTCATGCCTTCGATTAGTAAGGTCTTTTTAACTAAAGGCACTTCATAGCCTGTCTTTTCTATAGTTCTAATCAATTCATCTACATTTACTCTGTCCCTATCGAATTCAATGGTAGCTTTTTGGGCAAGTAAATTTACTGATGAATCTATAACCCCCTCTTGTCTTTTAATTGCCTTTTCTACCCTAGAAGAACATGCTGCACAGGTCATACCTACTACATCTATAGTAACTTTCTTACTTATCATATTATCAACTCCTCTTTTTAACTTATCCCCCCTCTGGGGGGTGGTCTATTTTTATTATATCACATATATATACTTTTTAAAACATATTTTTCCCAAAATCCATAAAGCCTAAAGATTTTTTTACATTATTTCATTACGTTAAAATGCTATTCATTAGACATTGATAGTTTTTGTTTCACTTATATCCTTTATATCCATTTTGTGTAGTACTAAATTTCATTATGTTTTAGCAAAGTTTCTAGAGTATTAAAATTTACTACATTTTCTCCTACTCCTAATTAAATAATATTTCCCTAACCTATTGCATTTATATCAAATTTGTATTATTATATTGATAGCGATTATCAGTTTCGAAAAACAGAAAGGAGAACTATTATGGCAGACGCATCTTTAATTGAGTTAAATCCTGGGGATAATGCCAAGGTTAAAAAAATAAATGCTGGATGGAATGCTACTAAAAGATTATATGAAATGGGTTTAAATACAGGGGCAACATTTAAGGTTATAAAAAATGATACGGGCCCTATAATACTTTCCTTGTCGGGAAATAAAATTGCTATTGGTCGAGGTTTAGCACAGAAAATAATGGTGAATGAATAAAAGGTATTATACTTTTGATTTTTGTTGATAATGACTATCATTCTTGTTTAAGGGGGAGATTTAGAATTGAATACTATAGCTTTAGTTGGTAATCCAAATAGTGGCAAAACCACCTTGTTTAACGCACTAACGGGATCTAATCAACAGGTGGGAAATTGGCCTGGTGTTACTGTTGAAAAAAAAGAGGGTAATTTCACTTTTAATAAAAAAACATATAATGTAGTAGATTTACCTGGAACTTATAGTTTAGGTGCCTTTTCTGAAGATGAAATAGTGGCAAGGGATTTCATCTTAAAAGGTAACCCTGATATTGTCATTAATGTGGTAGATTCCACTAATATTGAAAGAAACCTATACTTAACTACCCAATTATTAGAAATGGGAACTAAAGTAATTGTAGCTTTAAATATGATAGATGAAGCAGAGGCTAGAAATATTAAAGTTGATATTGAAGCACTATCTAAAAAATTGGGAACTCCTGTAGTTCCTACTATTGCCTCTAAAAGAAAAGGAATAGATGAGTTAATCAAAAATTCTGTAGAACTAATTAACGAGAAAATTGATTATAAAGCTCATATTAGCTATGGTGAAGATATAGATAGAGAAATTGAAAGACTAAAAGGGTTTTTAAGTAATAAAAATCTAGAATATCCTTCCCAATGGATTGCTGTTAAGCTTCTTGAGGGAGATGAGTATGTCCATGAGCTTGTAAAAAGCAATGGAGATTTAAATTTTTCTGATGACTTTAAAGATATTATCCATAGATTTCATAATAATAAGGAAGATTACGAGTTGGAAATTATTGATAAAAGATATGAGTTTATCAGTAACATAACTAATGTTACTGTAAAAGTACCTGATAATGCTAAAGAAACTACAACTGATAAAATAGACAAAATACTAACCCATAAATATTTTGGTCTGCCAATATTTGGCCTAATAATGTTTATAGTATTTCAATTAACTTTTTCCATTGGAGAAGACTTGTTTGGTGAGCTTACCGCTAGGGGTATAGAATTTTTAGGGGGACTTATCGGAGACTTGCTTGTTAATATAAATGCTTCTAATTGGATTATATCCTTCGTAACAGAAGGACTTATTAGAGGAGTTGGGGCGGTATTAGAATTTATACCTCTCATAGTAATATTGTATATGTTAATGGGATTATTGGAAGATAGTGGTTATATGGCCAGAGCTGCCTATGTTATGGATAATATTATGAGAGCTTTAGGCCTTCAAGGAAAAACCTTTATTTCTATGATAGTAGGTTTTGGCTGTAATGTTCCTGGAATAATGTCTACAAGGACTTTAGAAGACAAAAAAGATAAAATGATTGCTACTTTAATTAATCCATTTATGTCTTGTGGGGCTAAGCTTCCAATTTATTTGATTTTTATTGCAGCTTTTTTCCCTAATAATGGTGGATTAGTTTTATTTTTAATCTATTTTTTAGGAATAATAGTAGCATTATTAATGGGTAAAATATTTAGTAAAACCCTATTTAAAGGTGAATCTTCCTACTTTATTATGGAATTACCACCTTATAGATTACCTACCTTAAGAAATGTTTTAAGAAATATGTGGGATAATGTATCAGGATTCTTAAAAAGGGCTGGAACTACTATTTTTTCTGTAATTGCCATACTATGGATTCTATCTGTACTTCCTGCCGGAGTTGAACCCTATAGCCAAGATAGTATCTTGGGAAAAATCGGTATGTTTATAGCTCCCATATTTAAACCTGCTGGATTTGGAACTTGGCAAGCTGCAGTAGGTTTGTTCTCTGGCATTGCAGCTAAAGAAGCTATTATTGCTACTTTAGGTATGGTCTATGCTGGTGTAAGTGAAGAAACAGCTCTTGTAACTGTAATACAACAGGTCTTCACCCCTCTAACTGCTATATCATTTATGGTTATGACATTGTTGTATACACCATGTGCTGCCACTATAGGTACTATAAAGAAAGAAACCAACTCAAATAAATGGGCAATATTTACAGCAGTTTATACTTTTGCAATTGGATGGTTTGCAGCGGTTTTAATATTTCAAATTGGAAGTCTATTAGGATTTAGTTAGAGTTTAAGGAGATGATTTTTTGCTAAAAGAAGTATTATTTGAGATTAATAATTCTAATTATATATCAAAATCTAATATAGCTTCAAAGTTAAATAAAAACGAGAATTTGATAGAAGATGCCTTTTCCCAATTGATTAGGATGGGGTATATTAAGGAAAATGATAGGAATAGCTGTAATTCTCAATGTACTGGTTGCTCTTTTGCCAGTTTGTGTAATAAAAATACTGTAAAAACTGTAATAATTACTGAAAAAGGAGAGAAACTATTAAATAAATAGACCCTTCAAAATTGAAAACCCGTAATACCAAAAAGCAGATAGATACTTTATCTGCTTTTTGGACATTTATATGTTTAAACTCAAATTAATGGGTATATATTAAATACATATACCACATTAATAAAAATATTAAATTTTAGAAAACCACTTTACAAATACTTTAATGTGGTATATAATTAAAGCAAATAGAACTAATAGTTATTTCCAACTTATATATTGTGTAAGTAACGTTACAGTTCTATAATCTTCATTTGAAAGATGTTTTGTTTAAAAAGATTAATGAAATTGGTTTAAAGTTAAAGAAGTAAAATAATTAAAGGAGTAAAGAAAAAATTAAGGTCAAGTTCTTTTCAAGTAGTAAGGCATTTGACAGTTAGGAGAGTTGTTAGAAGTTGCAGTTTGAAAATAATACTAATGTTAAGAGTTGGAATAACTATAGAAGGTTCTATTTTAAATGACGGAGGATTGTAAAGTATAAATATCCTCCGTCTATTATTTTTTTGAAACCAGTTGTTACCAATTTATTCATATACTATGTTGAAATTTGTTTCTTTTAGGAATATAATTATTGTAACACTATATTAAAGGATAAAATAAAGGAGATATTATAATGACCAATATTGATTGGAAAGAAAAGAAAAATTTAACCATGTTAGCAGATTTCTACGAATTTACTATGGCCAATGGTTACTTCGAAAATGGCATGAAGGACAAAATCGCTTATTTCGATATGTTCTTTAGAGCAATCCCTGACGATGGTGGATTTGCCATAATGGCAGGAGTAGAACAACTTATAGAATATCTAAAAAACCTAAGATTCTCTGAGGAGGATATTGAATATTTCAGATCCAAGGATATGTTCAGCGAAGAATTTTTAGATTATTTAAAAAATTTTGAGTTCCAATGTGATGTATGGGCAATCCCTGAAGGAACTCCTATATTCCCAAAGGAACCTATAGTTATAGTAAGAGGGCCAATAATCCAAGCTCAGATTATTGAAACTATGGTATTATTAACTATAAATCACCAAAGTCTAATTGCTACCAAGGCTAATAGAATAGTAAGGGCTGCTGATGGTCGTCCTGTAATGGAATTTGGCTCTAGAAGAGCTCAAGGATATGAGGGAGCTATTCTAGGTGCAAGAGCTGCGTATATTGGTGGTGCTATAGGAACTGCTTGTACTATTGTAGATAGAGACTTTAGCATACCCGCCTTAGGTACTATGGCACATAGCTGGATTCAAATGTTCCCAACAGAATTAGAGGCCTTTAAAGCTTATGCAAGAATTTATCCAGATAATTGTGTATTGTTGGTAGATACTTACAACGTTTTAAAATCTGGCGTTCCCAATGCTATTAAAACATTTAATGAGGAAGTAGTCCCAAGAGGTTTTAGACCTAAAGGTATAAGAGTGGATAGTGGAGATATTGCCTATCTTTCTAAAGAAGCTAGGAAGATGTTAGATGATGCAGGGTATGAGGATTGTCCTATTGTTGCTTCCAGCAGTTTGGATGAATATGTAATTAGAGATTTATTAAATCAAGGGGCAAAAATAGATTCCTTTGGAGTGGGAGAAAGACTAATAACCGCTAGATCAGAACCAGTTTTTGGTGGTGTATATAAACTAACCGCAGTGGAAAATAATGGAGAGATAATTCCCAAAATCAAAGTCAGTGAAAATGTAGGTAAAATCACTGTTCCTGGATTTAAACAATTATATAGATTATTTGATAAAAAATCAGGTAAGGCAATTGCAGATGTGGTAACTCTTCACCATGAAGAAATTGACGAAAATAAACCCTATGAAATATTCCACCCTTTATTTACTTGGAAGAGGAAAACCTTAACAGATTTTTATGCCAAAAAACTATTAGTCCAATTATTCGATAAAGGAAATCCAATATATGAAAGCCCTCCAATTGATGAAATTAGATGTTATTGTCAAGAACAGATAAATACCCTATGGGATGAAGTCCTTAGATTTGAAAATCCTCATGAGTATTTCGTGGACTTATCAAAACCGTTGTGGGATATAAAGGATAAATTATTGAAGAAACATAAGTAAAGAATTTTTCTTTATGTTTAATTATTCTGAACCCAGTGAAGAACAAAAATTCTTCACTGGGTTCTATTATATTCATCATAATAACTCTCTTCTCTCCCTTTAAACCTCTCCCATTTACTTCTAAAGAATTCTTATTTTTCTACATTTTCCTTCTTTTTGTAGTAAAATTATCATAAGTATAAAGGCGAATCTAAATTTTTTGTAGAAAGAGGTGTTGTTTTCAGCAAAAAAAATGAATTAACTAAATTAAAAATGGAAATTGAAAATACAAGGGAACAGCTTCATAGGCTAATAAATTGTAAAAATTTCAGTTTAACTGATGATAGCATTATAATATTAAGTCAATTGCTCGATGAGCTTGTATACAAATATTACAACATAAAATAATAATTTTAAATAATTATAGATTCGTCTTTATGCTTATGTTCTAAATAACCTTTTTTTGTTTCAAACAAAATAGGCACCTAGGTGCCTATTTTACCTATTCTATAGGTATTCTATTTTCTTTTGGGGAAGTACCTTCTTTTTTAGGTAATCTTACTTGAAGAACTCCATTATCAAATTTTGCTTTTACCTTCTCTTGGTCTACATCATCCACATAGAAACTTCTTCTAAAAGAGCCAAATCTTCTTTCTTTTCTAATATAATTTTCTCTTTCTTCGTTTATCTCTTCTTCTCTCTCTAAGGAAATTGTTAGAATATCATCTTTAATTTCAAGGTATATATTGTCTTTATTTGCTCCTGGTAGTTCTGCTTCTAATATATATTCCTTATCCCTTTCTCTTATATCTACTTTCATTGGATAATAAGAAAATGTCCTATCATCAAACTCCTCTAGCATAGTTTCAAATATTTTGTCAAAGTCCCATCCCCATCTCCTTGATAAACCCCTTGGGCTTCTTCTAAAAGGTGTAATTCCAAACATATAATCAACCTCCATATAAAGTATTAAACTTTGACTTACCTTGACCTTCGTTTATTAATATATCATCTATCCTATTATTATTCAATCTTTGATAATTCTGTTAATAACTTATTGTTTTTGATTATATTGAAATTTCTCTATATTTCTTCTCTTTTTTCATATTTTCTATGGCTATTGAAATAATAAAACGGAGATTAAATCTCCGTTTTATTATAATAGAATTTCTCTAAATATTGGCTTCTTGTTTTTCTATTTCTTTCTTCTCCATAGCTTCCACTTCCCAATGGATTACAAAACTTATAATAATTCTTAAAAAAGTTATAGCAGCTAATATAAGAAACTCATCCAAGGTTCTTATTATTACGGTTTTTAGTATTTCTGCAGCTAGTTTAAACTCTAAACTAAGGGCAAGAGCCTTTCCTAATTCAATTTTCAAATTTTCATTGCCTAAATCAAATCCACTTTTGATAATATTAATAATAGCTTTGATGGAAGCAACGGTAATTATTATTACTCCTATTGATTCTAAAAAACCTGTAATATATGGTATGATAGTTTCTAAAAATAATTCAATTTGCAATTGCCTGTCCTCCTTAAGTAAATATTATAATTTTTATCTTATAATTTAACTAGTATGTTTTCTATAATAACATTCTATCAAAAATAATCATTTTTTGGAAAGTTTTAGAGAAATACTTCTTTATATTATTCCAATACTTGCTAAGAATACGGCAATTATTGCTAAAGGAGAAATATACCTAGCTACAAAATAATAAATGCTTTTATATCCTGCATCTAATATGCCTTCGTTAGTTAGTTGATCTTCTACTATTTTTCTATCTAATATCCAACTTACAAATATAATAGTTATTAGAGAACCTATGGTCATAAAATAATTTGCAGTTAGCTTATCTAAAAAGCTTAAAAAATCCGCTCCAAAGAAGGATATGTTAAACATAGGTCCCTGAGATAATGAGGCAAATATACCAACTATAAATATGGCTAAAGTGGATATAATCGAAGCTTTTCTTCTGCTATACTTAAATCTATCCATTACAAAGGATACTACAGCCTCTAACATAGATATAGTGCTGGTAATAGCAGCTAAAGACAGCAATAAGAAGAATAATATAGCAAATATATATCCTCCAGGAATTTGTGGAAATACATTAGGTAATGTAACAAATACAAGGCCTGCTCCACTGTCTGGTGCAATACCATAAGCAAAAACTACTGGGAATATGGCTAATCCAGCTAATATGGCAATTAAAGTATCAGCCAATGCAATGTTTAAAGCAGAAGAACCTAGCTTTTCATCATCTTTAATATAAGAGCCATAAGTAATCATAGTTCCAGCCCCTAAACTTAATGAAAAGAAGGAATGACCTAAAGCATCTAAAACTACTTTTCCATTCAATTTGCTAAAATCCGGTTTAAATAAGAATTTTATTCCCTCTGAAGCTCCTGGTAAAGTCAATGCTCTAATATCTAATATAATAATAATTGCAATCAAAGCAGGTATTAAGGTAATAGAATATTTTTCTATTCCTTTTTCTATCCCATTGACCACAATATAATAGGTTATTACCAGTACAATAAATTGCCAAAATATAGGCCTTATGGGATTAGTAATAAAGTTTACAAACATATCTCCAATTTGAGATACATCTTTTCCTAAAAATTGATTTCCTATTGCCTTAAATACATATTCTAAGGTCCAACCAGCAATTACACTATAAAAGGATAATATTAAGAATGCAGCCATTACACCTAACATTCCACTTATATGCCATTTCCCCTTAGGTGCCAAGTATTTAAAACAATCTATAGGATTGCTCTTTCCTTTTCTTCCAATTATAAATTCTGATAATAATACAGGTATACCTATTATAGCTACACAAATTAAATAAACTAATATAAATGCAGCACCACCATTCATGCCAGTAATATATGGAAACCTCCATATATTTCCAAGGCCTACTGCAGAACCAACTGCTGCAGCAAAAAGTCCAAAACTACTTTTGAAACTTTCTCGCTTTTCCATTTCATCGCCTCCATTTCTTTAAAAAGATGGGACAGAAATTTTTCCGTCCCATCTTCCATCAATCTACTTATTTCTACATTATCCACCTTTGTATAACTCCAGATATAAATACTATCAAAATAGCTATAGGAGATACTATTTTGAATAGGAAGGTTAAAACGTTTAAATATCCAATTTTTAAGGTACCATTATTTGTAAGTTGGTTTTCAACAATTCTTTTATCCAATACCCACCCTACAAACACTGAACTTATTAGTGCAGATATAGGTAAGAAGAAATCTGCGGTTAAGTTATCTAGAAAATCAAATAAATTATATCCTAGTATAGAAAACCCTGACAACTCTCCATTGGATAAGGAAGCAAATACTCCTAATAGGGTTATTAAAAGAGCCGTAATAACTGTTGCTTTTACCCTTTCCATATTAAATCGTTCTATTACATAAGCTACAACTGCCTCTAACAAAGAAATAGTAGAGGTTAAAGCAGCCAGAGCTAGTAATGCAAAGAACATAATAGCAAATAAATAACCTCCAGCCATTTGTGCAAATACATTAGGTAAAGTTATAAATACTAATCCTGCCCCACTACCTGGCTCTATTCCAAAAGCGAATACTGCGGGGAAAATAGCAATCCCAGCCAATAGAGCTATTAATGTATCTGCAATACTAATTTTTAAAGAAGTTGGTCCTAGTTTTTCCTGTTTAGGAATATAAGAACCATATGTTATCATAATGCCCATACCTAAACTTAGGGAGAAAAAAGCATGACCTAAAGCAGCTAAAACTCCTTCTCTAGTTAGTTTGCTAAAGTCTGGTTTAAATAAAAACTCCAGCCCTGCTGCTCCTCCTGATAAGGTAATAGACCTAACATCCAATATTATAATTATTACTAATAATAGCGGTATCAATACCTTTGAATAGCTTTCAATTCCTTTTTGTACACCAGCAGCTACTATATAAGCGGTAATGGCCATAAAAATTACTTGCCAAAAAATTGGTCTTATAGGATCAGAAATAAATCCGACAAAATAATCTCCAACTTCTCCAGCGCTTAGACCTGCAAATTTATTACCAATTGCACTAAAAATATATTCTAAAGTCCAACCAGCAACTACACTGTAAAATGAAAGGATTAAAAATGCTGCTCCAACACCGAGAATACCACTTATATGCCATTTTCCTTTAGGTGCCAATGTTTTATAGGAACCTATGGCGTCTTTTTGACCTTCTCTACCAATAATAAACTCAGCAATCATAACAGGAATACCTATTATTGCAACACATAATAAATAAACGACTAAAAAGGCTCCTCCTCCATATACTCCAGTAATATAGGGAAATCTCCATATATTACCTAATCCTACTGCAGAACCTATGGCTGCAGCTAACAAACCAAAGCTACTAGCAAAACTTTCTCTTTTGTTTTCGCCTTGGTTTCTAACTCTGTTATCCATTTATATTCCCCCTTTAATTTTTATTTTTTTGATTATTAAAAATATAACCTTTTTATAGGCAAATGTCAAGAAATTTTCCGAATAATCTAAAAATTGTCACTATAATTTGGGAAATCCACCTAAATTTTTCAGTATATTTATAGATTAATATGATAAAAACCTAGCCTATGCTAGGTCGAATTAGAATAATATCATTGGCGGAGAGAGAGGGATTTGAACCCTCGGTACAGGATGACCTGTACAGTGGTTTTCGAGACCACCACCTTCAACCTCTCGGACATCTCTCCAAAATTATTGGTAAGAAGTTGAGACTGGATTATTTATTTCTTATTTGTTTGAAAAAATTAGTAATGATATTGCTACATTCATCTTCTAATAACCCAAATTCTACTTCTACTTTATGATTAAAATTAGGATTATCTAATAGATTGACTATAGAGCCACAGCAGCCTCTTTTAGGGTCCTTAGTTCCTACGACAAGTCTTGCTATTCTTGAGTTTATAATGGCCCCTGCACACATGCTACAAGGCTCTAAAGTTACATACATGGTACAGTCTATTAATCTCCAACCTCTCAAATAATTGCTTGCCTCTTTAATAGCTATTATTTCAGCATGGGCAGTAGGATCCTTTAATGTCTCTTTTTGATTAAATCCCTTGCCAATCACTTTTCCATCATGAACAATAACAGCACCTACCGGTACTTCATAGGTGCTAAAGGCTTTGTATGCTTCCTCTAATGCTAAACCCATATATATTTCGTCCATAAATAATCACCAAAACTAAATATGGTGCACCCGAGAGGAATCGAACCCCCGACACACGCCTTAGGAGGGCGCTGCTCTATCCTTCTGAGCTACGGATGCACAGAATACATTTACATTTATAAATTTTACACCATTTTTGCGTATTTGTCAATTTGAAGTTTTTTTAGATAGATTCAATATAATACAAACCAGCTATATGCTTGGAAAGAGCGTAGGTAGCATCGTTAGAGGTTAAAAGATTTGAAAAACCCCATGAATACTTTGTTGATTTATCAAAACCATTGTGGGATATAAAAAATCAGTTGTTAAAAGAACATGAATAAATATAACCCTGGGCAAAAATTTTTGTCCAGGGGTTATTTATTCATATAAATGGCAAGCAACAAAATGTCCTGGTTCTACTTCTATTAAATCTGGTTCTATTGTCCTACAAATTTCCTTTTCGTATTTACACCTAGAACGAAAACGACAACCAGTTGGAATATTTGCTGCACTTGGAATACTTCCATTAAGATAAATTCTCTCCTTCTCCTCTAGTGGATGACTAATAGGCACAGATGAAATCAAAGCCTTAGAATATGGGTTAAGTGGATTTTTATATACTTCTTGTGAAGAACCTATCTCCACGATTTTCCCTAAATACATAACTGAAATTTCATCACAAAAATATCTTACAACACTTAAATTATGTGAAATAAACAGATAAGTAAGAGAAAATTTATCTTTTAGATCCAACATCAAATTTAAAATTTGTGATTGGATAGAAACATCCAAAGCTGCTGTAGGCTCATCACAAACAACAAACTGGGGATTTACTGACAATGCTCTTGCAATCCCAACCCTTTGACGCTGTCCCCCGCTAAACTCATGTGGATACCTATTTAAAGCTGTTTTATCCAATCCACATAGATAAAGCATTTCTTCACAACGCTCTTTAATTTCTGCAGGAGTACCCATTTTATGCTTTTTCATTCCTTCTTCCACAATTTGCTGAACAGTTTTTCTTGGATTCAAACTAGAATAAGGATCTTGAAAAATCAACTGCATATCTTTCCTCAAGCTAGACATTTCTTTAAATGGAATTTGTATATTATTTTCAACATCAAAAATAGTTTTACCCTTAAATTTTACACTTCCACCTGTCGGTTCAATTAAATTTAATATAGTTTTCCCAGCCGTTGACTTACCACATCCCGATTCTCCAACCAAACCCATAATTTTACTTTGTTCAATTTGCATAGAAATATCATCTACTGCTTTTGTAACAGTTCTTTTGGAAGAAAAAAAACGACGTTTCCCTAAAAAATACTTTTTTAAATTTTCTACTTCCAACAAAACTTCTTTTCTATTGTCCTCTCTCATTTCTATCTCCTTTCTTAAATGGTTTAATTGGTACCAAGCCAACAAGCTACACTATGATCATCCTCAATTTGTCGCATTTGTGGAACTTTTTTCTTGCAAATTTCCATACAATTTGGGCATCTGCTAGCATAAGCACAACCTTCTATTTCCTCATAAATACTAGGAACATTCCCATTAATCGAATAAAATCTTTTATCAAAATTATTAGGCATAGCATTAATAAGTCCCTTTGAATATGGATGAAATGGTGAATCAAAAAACTTTAAAACATTACACTTCTCTACAACTTTTCCTCTATACATAACAATAACCCTTTGAGCCAATTCTGCAATAATACCAAGATCATGGGTTATCAGCATTATAGAACTATTAGTTCTTTGTGTAATTTTCTTTAGTAAATCCAAAATCTCAGCCTGTGTTGTAACATCCAAAGCAGTTGTTGGCTCATCCGCAATAATAATTTGCGGATTACAAGCAATTGCCATAGCAATCATAATCCTCTGCCTCATACCACCACTTAATTCAAAAGGATATTTCTTTAATATTGATTCAGGCTTTGGAATATTTAACTGTTCCAAAATATTTATAATTTTTTCCTTATTCTCTTCATTATTTTTTCTTCCATGTGTCTTATATACCTCATTAATCTGCTTATATACATTAAATACAGGATTTAATGATGTCATAGGTTCCTGAAAGATCATAGAAATTTTGTTTCCACGAATATTACACATTTCTTTTTCTTTTAATTTTAACAAATCAGTACCTTCAAAAAGGACTTCGCCTTCAACAAATCCTCCCTTCTCCTTTTCAATCAAATTCATAATTGAAAGAGAAGTTACACTTTTACCGCTTCCAGATTCTCCTACAATCCCCAATATTTCACCATTGTTAACACAAAAACTAACACCATCAACCGCTGTTACTCTACCATATATCGTATTAAAGGATACCTTTAAATTATTAACCTCAAGTAATTTCATCTTTGTCCCCCTTCCGCTCAAGCTTTAATTTGAGGATCAAGAGCATCTCTTAAACCATCACCTACAAAATTAATAGACAAAACAATTAAAACAACCATAAGTCCAGCTGGAATCCACTGCCACCATTCATTTTGTAAAATATCCATATTCTGTGCCGCTACAAGCATATTGCCCCAACTTGGTTGAGGAGGTTTTACACCAAGACCTAAGAAACTTAAAGAAGCTTCCATTAAAATACCATTAGCAATAGAAAGGGTAGAGGCAACTAAAATAGGAGACATTACATTTGGAAGAAGATGTCCTATAATAATTTCTTTTGGACTTAATCCCAATGCCTTTGCAGCCATAATATAATCATTTTCTTTCAAAGAAAGAATCTCCGCCCTTACAATACGAGCAATACTAGGCCACGACAATAATCCAATTATTAAAATCAAATTTTTAACACTTCCTCCTAAAACCGCTGCAAGTGCAATGGCTATTACAAAAAACGGGAAACACATAATAGTATCAATAATTCGCATAATAATAGTATCTACAATTCCTCCATAATATCCTGCAATTGAACCTACTGTAACCCCTATTAATAACTGTACTGCCATAGCCAAAATACCAACTAAAATAGAAATTCTTCCACCATAAAGCAAACGTGCAAAAACATCTCTACCAACATCATCTGTTCCAAGAAGATGTTCCTTATCTGGTGCTGAACGAGTATTATATAAATCAGTTTCACTAACCTCGTAATTAGTAAGAAGAGGAGCGCAAATAGAAAGTACAGTCATTATTATAATAATAATCAAACCCATAACTGCTAGCTTATTATTCATAAATTTTCTAAAAGAAATCTCTCTTAAAGAATTCATATTTTTTGATTTATATTTTTCTCTGTTAAATGTCATAATCTATACTCCTTTCCTATAAAACAATCCATACAATCCTATTCCCCAATTCTAATTCTTGGATTTACAACTGCATAAAGTATATCAGCTAAAAGATTACACAATATGATGATTATAGCCATCGTCAATGTAACCCCCATAATCAAATTATAGTCTCTATTTAAAATTGCTTCATAGTTAAGAGAACCAATTCCTGGCCAAACAAAAACAGTTTCTACAACTAATGCACCTGAAAGAAGATCTGGTAACCTCATACAAAGAACTGTTATAATGGAAATCAGCGAATTTCTAAATCCATGTCCCCAAATTGATTTTACTTTAGTTATACCTTTTGCTCTTGCTGTTCTTATATAATCCTGATTTAAAACTTCTATCATAGAAGACCTAGTGTATCGTACTAATGATGCAGATTGAGTGAAAACCAGCACAGAAACAGGCATAATCATATGTTTTATAATATCTATAACTTTTTCCATACCTTGGTAGTTCTCGCCTAGAGTAGTCATTGCAGAAGGTGGTAAAATATTTAAATCAAATCCAAAAACTTTTATTAACAAAAGCCCAAAGAAAAATCCTGGAATAGAAACTCCTATAAAACAAATAACCGTAATAATATGGTCCATAATAGTTCCAGGTTTAGAAGCCGAAAATACACCAATTAAAATAGATATAAGCGTACTAAATACAAATGATGTCAATGCAAGAATTGCTGTATTTCTAAAACGTTCTGCTATTAAATCTGAAACTTTTGCCTTATAGTGAATAGAATCCCCTAAATCCTCCTTAAGCACTCTACCTATCCATTTTATATACTGAATTGGAATTGGATCATAATACCCTAATTCAGTCAATCTTTTTTCTAAATAAGCAGGATCTGTATCATATTTAACGATGTTTTGATAAGGATTTCCAGGTTGTAAAAGTATAATCGTAAAAATAATTAGTGTAACTCCTAATATAACAATAATTGATACACCAATTCTTTTTAATATGAATTTCAGCATAAATTTCCTCCTCTATGTTTATTTGATAAATCACATCATATAATAACTAAGGATGTAATTTATAAATATTACATCCTTAGTTATTATTATTTTTTATTCTTCAATAACCCAATTGTGAACATTGTAAAACTCATTAAATGTAGAAGGTTCATAGCCTTTAAGATTTGGATTATGCATTACTTCTTTGTCTTGAACATAAAGAAACATCATTGGTGCATCTTCATTAATCTGTTTTGCAACTTCAAGGTAATATGCTTTACGTTCTTCCTGATCTAAAGTTGCATTAGCTTTTTCAATACATTCATCAACTTTATCATTTTTATATGAACCAAAGTTAAAGCTTCCTACCCCTTTTTCATCAGTTGCAGAATCAGAATGCCACCAACCATAAGGGTCTGGATCTGAGCCAAAGTAACAATTCAAAGCATATAGTTCGAAATCATGATCGAAAATACAATCGTTAGCCATCTTAGCATCTTCTTCAACAGAAACTTCAATATCTATTCCAACTTCTTTCCAACTTTCTTGAATAACTAAAACAGCTTGTTCTCTAATTTTAGAATCATTAGAGCATTTCATAGTAAATTGTAGCTTTTCTCCTGCCTCATTTTCTCTGATTCCATCTCCATCTCTATCAATCCATCCAGATTCTTCTAATAAGGATTTTGCTTTTTCAGGATCATACTTATATGTGTTCAAAGTCCCTTCTGGTGGATATGCCCAACCACTTGGAAGGAAAGGTACATCTAAAGTAGCACCTCTGCCTTCTACCAATTTTTCAACTATCAATTCCCTATCAACTGCATAATTAAAGGCTTGTCTCAAATTTTTGTCCCTAAAAATTGGCATTCTCATATTGATTCCAACATATTGATACATATTATCAGGCATAGAAACTAATTTAAGACCTAAATCCTTTAAAGAATCTATCTCACTTGTCTTTAGGTTTTTCACACCTACTAAATCTATATTTCCACTCTTCAATTCAGCTGCGATAGCATCATCATTTATAACTTTATATATCAATTTTTTTGTCTTAGGAGCTCCAGCAAAGAAATCCTCAAATGCTTCCATTTCCACATATTGTCCTGGCTCATATTTTACAACTTTATATGGTCCACATCCAATTGGATAATTCAACATTTCAGTCTGATCGTCCCATTTATCTATTGGTATTTCACTCCAAATATGCTTTGCAACAATTCCACAAGTACCTAACTTATTCAAAGCTGGTGCATAAACTTCAGAAAATTCTAATGTAACTGTATAATCATCAATAACCTGAATACCTTTAATAGAATCTACTTTTCCCTCATAATATTCATGTGCTCCTACTAGCTTTTCTACCTTCTCAAAATCACCGCCAGTAAAATCTTTATGTCCCATAGTGTTAAAAGTAAAAGCAACGTCTTCTGCAGTAACAGGTTCTCCATCCTGCCATTTTGCATTTTCTTTTAGTTTAAAAGTAATTACCTTTTGATCTTCAGAAACTTCATATGATTCTGCAAGATATGGTTGTAAACTTCCATCCCCTGCTGTTCGAAGTAAAGATGCATACGTAACAGAGTCAATTACACCATCACTTCCCATATAAGCAAGAAGTGGATTAAAAGTTCCACGAGGTGCTATTACAGCCCCATAAACTATCTTATCTTTTACTGTTGTTTCTTTTTTTGTTTCTGTTTGCGTTTCTTCTGATTTATTTACTTCAGAAGCTGGCGTTTCCTGTTTATTCCCACATCCTGTAAAAACACAAGCTATCATAGCTAATAATAATACTAAGCTAATAATTTTTTTATTCATTATATCCTCTCTTTTCTAATTATATTTATTAATAATTTTTTTACAATAACTAATATTACTCTGGTTTTCTCCTATAGAGAGACTCATCATATTTAGCACCTTTTGTATAACTTCCATACATTTTTCCAAACTCAATTTCTATACCAAGTTCATCAGGAGAGTTTAATCTTTCCATCAATTCGAGTTTCTCTGGGTCACCTAAAGCAGAATTTACTGTTTGAATAACACCAGTTACAAGATCATCAAATAAATTAATTGGAAGTCCTGCACCTAATTCGCCATCATCTGCTTTGGTATGCATTCTTGCACCATAGCACATAACTGAAATATTCATATCATTTAATTGATAAGGTCTTGCAATAAGATCTGAACAAATCCCCTGATTGCCAATCATTCCTATATTTTTAGCCATTCCAAATCTATAAGTATAACCTTGAATAACCCTCATCATCTGTCTTCCATTTGCAAGGAACATTACAACATCTGCATCTTCCATTTCATCCAATGGACCAGCAACTATACCATATATTCTTTGTTTAATAAATGTAATACTTTCTAGGGCTTGGCGAGAAACAGCTGCACTTTCATACAATCTAAATGTAGAAAATTGTTTTCCAGAACTAATATAATTATCTACATCAACCATACCAAATGTTTCTGATCCACCTTGGCATGTAAAGCATTTTGCATTTGCTTTTAGAACATCGCCTTTCATTGCTCTTTGTGACATAGCACAAAATGTTGTCTTATCTTTAAACTCCGGAAGATCAATATCATCATATTCTTCTTTAATAAATATAAACTTGACACCAACTATTCTCCTGGTCAATCCTAAGGCCAAACTTAACTTCTTTACATTTTCATTTTTCATATTAAACCCACTCCCTTCCTCAGAATATTCGTAAAAATTGCCACTCCTTTCTCCATATAAATTGCATAAAACCAGAATAAAAATTTAATCCTCCGTAGAAACATTTATTATTATAGCACGGAAAAATCATTATTCAATGTCGAATATTGTAATATAATATCTTTTTATAGTTCCTGAAATACTATTATTTTTATCTATGCTAAATACGATTAGAGTTCGGTTCTTTGACAGTTGAGTAATAAAAAAACGCTGAAGTCATTGAAATGGCTTTATTTTTTTGTCAAATTTCAAAATAAAGCTTTCGTAATACAACGTAATATGTTATAACATAAGGGGTTAGAGAAGTTATTGTTATGAGGTTATCAATTTCTAAATCAAAAAATCCAACATCTCTTTATGTAATAAAAGATATTATAGAAAATAATAAACGCACTACTAAGGTTGTAGAAAGGCTTGGAACTATTAAAGAATTGGAAGAAAAACTAAATGGCCAAGACCCTATTGAATGGGCTAAAAAATATATTAAAGAGCTTAATGAAAAAGAAAAAGGATGAAGAAAAATATAAAGATAAGATTTTTTACAAAGAACGGTGGATTAAGGAAAGATGAAAAATATTTTTAAGAGAACAAAAAAATGAAAATATTACGCAGTTTTGTAAGCATAAAAAAAAGCTTGAAGTTCACCATCCATAAGGGGGTCCAAGCTTTTTATTTTCTTCAACTGTCAAATATGAGAATACTGCTAAGTAACAAGTTTATACCTGAATATAGCCTAATAAGAAAATATTGACAATAAAATCTTTTATATATTTTAGAATCCTTATGAATATATTTTCTTTTTTTACTTCTTCATGGATCAATAGATCGATTTCTTCTAATATATTCCCTTCGTTTGATAGAACCATCTTTCCTACTTTGTCCATGGGTTTTAAGGGCAATTTTATATCCTCATCTATTAATATATCCTTATCTATATAGTCTCCATTTTTAAGTATTATACTATAGTTTTTAGAAGGAAAAATTTCTATTTCCTTATTCTTGCTCTTAGGCATATAAAGGGTACCTAAGGAAATATTCTTATTAGCTAATATCTTCTTAGAATAGTTATTTATTCCATATTGAACTAATTTCTTGCTCAATTCTTTTCTTTTTTCTTCACTTTTAGTTCCCATTACTATGGAAATTAGCCTAAAATCATCCGTTTCTATACTATCTCCTTCAATATTGATTGTTGAAGCCAAGCAATAGCCAGCCTTAATTGTAGAACCTGTCTTTAAGCCATCTACCCCTTTTATTTCATTTAATAACGGATTGGTATTCTCTTTTTTATAATCTCTATGTTCTAATTCTATATAGGGAATAGTAGTTAAGGACAATACCTCTGGATACCTATCTAATATGTATATTGATAGCTTAAATATATCTTCAGTACTCATCTTATTTTGATATTCTTCTTTTGGTAGACCAGTAGAGTTCACATAAAATGCACTGTCTAATCCGAGTTCTTCAGCTTTATCATTCATCAATTTAACGAAACCCTCTTCTGTTTCAGCAACATATTTAGCTAAAGCATAAGTAGCATCATTGGCGGAAACCACTAAAGATGCTTTTAATAGTTCTAATACAGTAAATACTTCTCCTTCCTCTAATTCTAAACTACCTCCTTTGATTTTAGTTACATCTTCATCTATATAGATTTTATCATCTAACGAAATATAGCCATTTTGAACATGTTCCATGACTAAAATATAGGTCATTAGCTTACTAATACTGGCAATTTCTATGGGATTATATATATTGTAGCCCTCTAGTATTTCTCCTGTTTCATAATCTCCTAGGAGATAAGCTCTTACCTCCTCTTCAATATCAATGGAGGCTATTACCATAGAGTTAAATAATAGTACAAAAAATAAAGATAATATAATTACATTAAATAATCTCTTCATAAAAACTTGTCCCCCTTATTTCAAAATAATTCTAATATTCGTTTTTTAAAAGAGTAACCATTATTCTATTACCTCTATATAATGTATTAGGCTAAATATAATAACATTAAAAGGAGGTTTTATTATGACTGACCTGCAAAAAAGAGGTGGATTCTGGGATGGTGATGATTCCAGTTTACTATTTTTCTTTCTACTATTGGTAATACTATTTGGCGGCTTTGGCAATAAGAGATATTAAGTTAAAATGGGGGGCAATAAGCCCTCCGTTTTTATTTGCCATAAAGCCATTTGTCTACTCTTTCTTGAAAAGATGTATTGGTTACCTCTTCGCAGGTTTCAATAAAATTATCAGTTGTAGCATTATAAAATTTATAGGTATTATAATACCTATTTAATATATCATATAATACCTCAATTCCAAAGTCCTCTTTTATATCATTTAAAAACATTGCCCCTTTAACATATACCAATAATCCATAATCTTCCCAACTATGGAAATTGCTTAAGGGTTTTCTTATTATAGCTTCAGTAACTATATAATCTTTGCCATATTCATAGGGCATTTCACAAGTATAATTATAATAGTTTTCTCCTTCCTCTTCTCCATATCTATTATTCATGTATATTGCTTCTGAATAGGTGGCTAAGGATTCATCCAACCATGCTTCATCAATTTGATCATTACCCACTACTCCATACCACCATTGATGAGCAGTCTCGTGGACTATTACTTTTTCCAGAGGGTCCTTAAAACAGAAATTATAATAGTCTTTGTTTATAAAAACTATACTTGGATACTCCATACCTGTTGGGAATTCAGTCATTACTATAGAATATACTCCATAGGGATATTTGCCATATAACCTATTAAATATTTCTATGCAGTCTTTTCCAACTTCTAAAGCATAATTGGCTATAACTGGACTGTTTTCCATAGCATATAGTTTAATTATAGTACCTTCTATTTCAGTTTCAGATACTAGAAAATTAGGGCTAGCTACCCAAGCAAAATCTCTGATTAATTTTCCTTCCATTTTATAAGTTTTCTTTTCTCCCTTTACTTTTTCCCAGAGAATATTACCGCTAGCTGCAACTACCATGTCCTTAGTCGTTGTTATAGTAACATTATAATTGCTTATATTACTATAAAAGGGATCTCCTAAGCTATAGTATGGGTCAAGATTCCATCCAGTCTCATCATATACACAAGCTATTGGATACCAATTCCCAAAATTAAATACATCTTCTCCAAGTCCAAATCTATCCCCAACGGTTGGAAGTTTTACATTGAATACAAACTCAATATTAATTTTTTCCTTGGGTTCAATAATTTTTGGAAGGATAAGTTTTAAAATCGTATCTCCTGTTCCTCCTATTTTAAAATCCACTTCTCTTTTCCCTATCATTATTTTTTCTATTTCCATATATCCAGGTATATAATCTTCTTTAGATAGAGTTTGGTTATTGAATAGTATAGGAGCTGTTTCCACTGATTTGTAGGCATTGGGATATAGGTGAAAGTATATCTCATCTAAATCTATTCCTGTATTATTGACATAGATAACCTCTTGATTAGCTGAATAGGCCTTATTATTTGGATTGAATTCTACATCTATTTTATAATGATCTATCATATTTAAATCAATACCATTATAATCATCTACTATTAATGTCGGAACCTGTGTATCCCTTTCAGAACAACCAACTATAATAAAAGCCAAGGCAAATATTAAAATAATAGATATGCCCCTTTTTATTCTCAAATTTCCACCTCCAAACTTATTCCTTTTCTATTATATTTTATA
>NZ_PPXX01000107.1 GCF_021655075.1 Clostridium sp. Cult2 | reverse complement strand
GAGAACGCTGAGGAAGAAATAATGGCTATTGTTTTTGGGTAGATGTATTCATAGAGATTCTCTTATTCTCTATATACAAAAATAAGGTATTTTAAAATTAGAGGTGATATTATGCATACAACAATACAAAAATGGGGAAATAGCCAAGGAATTAGGCTTCCTAAAGCAATACTTGAAATGGCTAATCTTAGTGAGAATGATACGGTGAAATTAGAAGTTGAAGACGGTAAAGTAATAATTATACGTACTAAAAAGCATATAAGCTTAAAAGAAAGAATAGCAGAATATGAGGGAGATTATCAACCTCAAGAATGTGATACAGGGCCTTCCGTTGGGAAAGAGGTATAAGAGGTGTGGCATATATTCCAGAGCAAGGAGATATTATTCTAATTGATTTTAATCTTCAAGCTGGACATGAACAAAAAAGGACATTTTATTTGCCAGCTTTTTTAAATAATTCTAAAGTAAAGGAGAATTAATATGAAAAAACTAAAAGCTTTATTTCATGTAGATGAAATGGAAAAATGGAAACTAACTCTAAAAAATGTTAATAACTTTTTAAACGGTGCAGAAGACCCAAATATATTAGTTGTGGCAAATGCAGTTGCAGTAAAAGGATATTTGCTCGATTATGAATTATTTGAGACTATGGAAGAGCTTAATAAAAAAGGAGTAGTATTTTCAGCCTGTAATAATGCATTAACAGGAAATAATGTAGATCCAGAGGATATTGGAGAATTTGTAAAAATTGTTCCTGCTGGAGTTATAGAAATAGCAGAAAAACAAATGGGAGGCTATGCCTATATTAGACCTTAAATAAACCAAAAAAGGTATCTGGTACAACCCGAATTTTATCGAATATATTAATATAATAACGGAGGTCTAATCTTATGACTGACCAAAACACAAATATCCAACAACTAAAAAACCAAGTTTCAAAATTTACAGAAGAAAGAAATTGGGGACAGTTTCATAATCCCAAAAATCTATCCATGAGCATAGCCATAGAATCCAGTGAACTAATGGAAATTTTCCAGTGGTTAAATGAAAGCGTATCCTGGGATATTATGAGTTCTTCAGAAGCTATTCACCTAGAAGAGGAATTAGCAGATGTAATGATATATTGTTTATCTTTAGCAAATCAATTGGATATAGATGTATCTACTGCTATAGATGATAAAATAAAAAAGAATGGGATTAAGTATCCTATAACGAAATATCGGACAAAATAAATTCTACCTTAACAATTCCGAATCATTTTGGGTATATAAAGAAAAAATAACCCAGTCAAAAACAGGTGGTGATAAATTGATAACAAATTACTTCAAAGATATCTTAGACAATTATCTTGAAAGCAAAACAGTAGGCAGATTTAATAAAAATCATGAAATGCATGAAATGTTTAAGTTGATAAATTATACTACTACAGATGCTTTAAATGAGATTGTAAAAGAATATGACTTAAGTGCAAGGGGATCCTGTGGTGCTGGCACGTGGACAAGATATCCATGGATTGCTGCATATAATGAAGAGATTACTACTACTATTCAAAGAGGTGTATATATAGTTTATTTATTTTCCGAGGATATGAGTAGAGTATATCTAACATTAAATCAAGGATGTACAAATCTAAAAAAGGAATTGGGTACTAAAGCAGCAAAAGAATCCATGAGGTCTACAAGAGAAATGATAAGAAATACTTTAAATAATTATAGATTTAATATAGATAATGATTTAATTATCGGGAATGTAGATTATGAAATTGGTTCAATATATTATAAAGAATATTTGAGAGATGATTTTCCAAATGAGGAAGAATTTCTTGAAGATTTAAAAGATATGATTAGAATCTATAACGATTATTATAATTTGATTTATCTTAAAGACAATGAAGCCATAGACAATCACATTGAGATTAAGTCAAACACACAAAAATCTGGAGAGAAAAATATGAAAAATAATATAAATAGTATATATAAAAATATTAAATCAAAGGGTTTTATTTTTTCCTATGAAGATTTAAGTAATTTTT
>NZ_PPXX01000106.1 GCF_021655075.1 Clostridium sp. Cult2 | reverse complement strand
TGTGTAGTAACTCAAATTATAACAGAAAATGGGGGGTCATTGTTTTTGTTTTATAAAAAACTATGTAACCCTTGATAATATAAGGTTTTAATAAAAAATGGGAGTGTCAAATTTGACACTACGTATATTTAAAGGAGGAGTAAGAGATGAAAAACTCAAAACTAATCAATTATTTATTAATATTATCTTTGGTTATATGCTTTATAACCACTTCAACTAAGGGGGTATTAGCAGCAAAATCAACAGAACTCAATGAAATAATTTTCGAATATATCAATTATATTCATAATTTTTCAACAGGATTCTACTCTGTAACTCCAGAAAACATAGCAGCAAGTTTATTAAATTATGACTCAAAACTCGATCCTGCCCTTGTACTAATTTATACAGCAGAAGAATATTCCCAGTATGGTACAGAAAGTAATTTATACCTTGAAATTTTAACTTACAAAGATGGAAAAATAGAAAAAAAATGCTCTAAAGTCTATGACCATGATGGAGCTTTAGCAGAAGATGAATATGAGTGGAATATAATAAAGGATACAAAAACTGGCTTAGATTATATTGAAGTAACTGGAGGAAGATATGCACAAGGCTATGAGTATGAGTTTAAATATTATTATAAATTTGACGGAGACAAATTGGTGAATCTTGCCACTATTAATGGAATGAGAAATGTTGACATTGAACCTAATAGCAAAATGACATATCAATATTTTTTGAATGAAGAAAAAGTAAGTAAGTCTAATTTCGATAAAGTTATGAATACGAAAAAAAAGGTAGCTAATTTGTTAGAGAGAGATTGGGGAAATGTAAGACATACTAATGGTCTAAAATTATTGAATCAAGCAATACAACCTACATTATATCTAAACAATAATAAAATAAATACAAATCCTGTAATGGTAAATGGAAGAACCCTAGTACCTGTAAGGGCATTATTAGAGGAAATGGGTGCCACCATAAAATGGGATGGAAAGACTAGAATTGTAACAGCCATTAAGGGAAATACCACTGTTATAATGAAGATAGATAGCAAAATAGTGACGGTCAATGGTGAAGCTTTTGAGCTCGATGTTCCAGCTAAGTTGATTAATAGCAGCACCTACATACCAGCTAGATTTATTAGTGAAAGTTTTGGATATGATGTTTATTGGGATAAAATTGCTAAACGAATTGATATAAAAGGTCCAAGATATTAATAGAGCCAATATAATACTAAAACCTAAACAAATTTGTTTAGGTTTTTTAGTAGGCAGTGTAAATAATTTTGTGTATTCTCTTTCCTTGGGATAATAATTGGGATTAGAATACAAAGTAATAATATGTAGAAATTAGTCGTTAACTAATCTTTCAAGGGTCGTTTGATTAAGTATATTATACCTTAATTTGGAAATATCTTTCTTGTTTTTGTTATTTATTTCTAACCAATAATGGACTTGTTGAAGTATAATAGCTTCATTTAATCCTAGTATAGTGGCTAAATATCTGTCTAAAACTACTGGATGATTGTTATTTCATTTATTTAGCAAATTCTATGGCTTTTTCAGCTACAATGTTGTCACTATCTCCCGTATAGATATTAGGTTATATTCAAAATCAGATTATACTGATACAGTATCCACGATTAATCTATTAACCTTTCTAAATCTTTTAATTTTACACCTGCTCCATTTACTCTTATTACTTTCCCTTCTAAGATTTCAATGGTATTTTTATTTAAAATATATTTATCATGTTCTTTTCTAATTGTATATCCTTTTAAACTTGCTATTTTCTTAAGTTTTTTATAGACCTCTATTTCCAGATTACTCTTTAATTTAAGTTCATGCATATTCTCTGCATTTTTCAATAAATATAAAGTCGTATAGGATATTATTTGGGTTCCCGCTTGAATTGGCTCTATGATCCCAACTTCTTCAATATTATCTAAATTAAACCTAAGATAATATTCATTTTCAGTTCCTTTTCTAGCAGTTAATTCCTTGCATTCTCCCCTTTTATATCTAACTATATTATCAATTTTAGCATAATATTTAATTCCTCCTTCATCACCGAAGGACTTTTTAGATTGATAAAAGGCCAAATATTCAATCCCAAGTCTTACATTAGATAATCTTTTTTCAGGTATATGATAAAATTTATAATCCTTATATGCCTGAAAATGTCTTTTATCCTTTACATTTACTACCATCACATTTTCTAATTTAAACTTAGCATAATCATCATATTCATCTATTGAAATTCTCTCACTTTTAGCCTCCAAGTGAGATTGATTAATTATCTTTTTCAAATGTTTTGTAATAAGTTTTGTACTGCCTGGAAGCATTGGAAATGCTCCTACATTAACTTCTTCAATGCTTTTATAAAACTTATGGTTTAAAAAATCCTCTTCATTTCCATAAGGAAACATAACATAGGCCCCAAAGGTATCATATTTATAGTGAAAATCGTCATTCATTTTAGATACAATAGCATCTCTATATCTATGCATAACATTTATATCCTCAACCATTGGACCAATCTTGCCATTTTCCACTGATATTCTATACTTTGCATCGAAAATATACATTCTATTATCCTTATCATTTAGATTCCTAATATGTAAAACTGTATCAGGTCTTTGGTCTGTTGTTGGCATTGAATAGGATTTATTGTACCATAATTCTAATTTGTTTTTATTACTCTTATATACCATTTTGGATTGAGAGTCTTGCAATAATGATAGATACATACCATTATCCTTATATTGTAATATGCCATATTCCTCAACTTCATAGCCCAAATCACATAATATCTTGTGAATCTTTAAATAACACCACATTTCATATAGTGAATATAGTTTTTTAGGTGTTATTTTAAATAAATCATCTCCTAAATCTAATCCTTTGTTTAACATAATATATTTCTTATACATTTCCTTGTATCCTGGAGCCATTTGAAAAACTAAGCTCATGCTTTTGTTACCTTTTAAATCATTAATATCTTGAAAATAATTATTTAAATATATCTCTATAACTTTTATCTTTTTTCTAATAAATATTAAAGTATTATTTTCTCTTTCATCATTAGGATCCAAATAGATTTCTATAGATTTTAATCTTTTAATAGTCTGTTGAATCATATGTTTTACAAATCTATTTTCGAAAATATCTATAGTTGTTACCTTCTTCTCCATGTCTAATATAATCTATACCATCTATAATATGATTGCTTGGATTACAATAATTGTATAGATCTATTAATATATCCTTAATCACCCTATCACTACCTGTAATAGTAGGTAAGATCTTTTGCATAATTTGATAATCAAAGGCTATATGTTCTTCTAATAAACCATATCTTTTGTTTTCTAACATATAAAATACTATCTCATCCCTTACTCTATATCCAAAATGTTTGTTTCCCATAGCCATTATATTATTAATCTCTATAATCTCTTTATTTACTCTTTTTACATATTCCCTATCAGTTTTAATAGCATCTTTAATAGATAAATAGCTAGTTTTAAACCAAGAATTATCCAGGTTCATGTCTTCTCTGTTATCTTCAAAATCAAAATCTAAAATATCTAATCTTACATCAGAAAACTCTATTGTATTAACTCTATCTAATACTTTTCTACTAAAAGCAAAAGTAGAGTCATCCATATTAACTGTACCAATAATATATAGGTTTCCTGGAATCCTTAAATTAGCATAGAGATTATCTTCAGGTAAATAACCTTTGGGAAATATCCTATCTGTTAGCAATTGATTGTCATCATCAAAATACCTAGATTCAATAATGCTTAAATATTCACTTAGATAATACTCCACTCTAGCTAAATTCATCTCGTCTAAACATACAAAATAAGGAAAGGTTTTGTTTTCAGACTTAAATAAAAATTACTTAAATCTTCATAGGAAAAAATAAAACCCTTTGATTTAATATTTTTATATATACTATT
>NZ_PPXX01000105.1 GCF_021655075.1 Clostridium sp. Cult2 | reverse complement strand
TATATTTCTGTTGCACTATCCTTAGGGTCACCCCCACTGGACGTTATCCAGCATCCTGCCCTATGGAGCACGGACTTTCCTCATGCAAAAGCACGCGATTACCCGATTTACTCATCTTGCATTCTGTTTTTTTAAGCAATAATAATATAGCATAAATCCAAATTCTTTTCAAGGTTAATTATGCCCATCTTTACCATTTGTCTCCACTCCTTAGCTATTTTTTAAATAAAGCATTCTATCACAATTTTCACAATATAGTATTGTATTATTGTTTTTCAATTTATCTATAGTTATGGCTGGAAGAACCATATTACAGCCACTACATCGATAATCTATTACCTCTACTACGGCAATGCCTCTGGTTTTTGCCAATTCTTTATATTTTTTTAGAAGGTTTCCATCAATTTTAGATGATATTTCTTCAATTTTTTTCTTTTCATCTATTTTTTTTATTTTTAGATTTTCAATAGTAGACTTATGATTTTTTATTACCTCTCTATATTCTTTTCTTAAAGCATTAAAATCCTTTTTAATTAAAATATATTCTTCCTTTAATTTATCCATTTCTTCTAATTGGGATAGAATCTCCATCTCTTTTTCTTCTATTTTATTTTTAATATATTCTCTTTCTTGATTAAGGAAAGTCAATTGTTTTAAATCTGAAATACTACCTTCATATAGATTTTTTTCTATTTCATGTAATTTATAATCATATTCTTTCAAAATAAAATTACCTTTATTTAACTTCTTTTCTTTTTCTTCTATTTTACATTCCAAGCCTATTAGTTTTTTTTCTATGCCTTTTAATTTGACTCCTAATGCTTTTATTTTACTACCATTAGAGATTTCATCAATACTTTTACTAACATCCTTTAAGATATTAGTATGTTTTTGCAGTTCCCATAAACCTTCTATATCTCCCATTTAATTACCTCCATAGAGTTAATATATTTCATAAGGTGGACTGCTTTCATCATATATTATTATTTCTGCCTTTTCTATCATATTATCTTCTAAATATTTTTTTATTCTAGGTAATATTACTTTCTCTGTATGATAATGACCAGCATCTATTATTGTTAGTCCTAGTTCATTAGCATATTGGGCTTCATGATATTTTACATCTCCCGTAATAAATATATCTGCTCCTTTTACATATGCATCATATATAAAGGATGAGCCACTTCCACCGCATATAGCTACTTTGCTAACTGATTTGTTATGATTTCCATAAACAATAATATTTTCTACCTTTAACCTTTCCTTAATAATATCTAAATAATTTAATAACGATGTTTCTTTTATTTTTCCTATCCTCCCATATCCATAGACCTTGCCTTTATTCTTTAAAGGATAAACATCATAGGCTACTTCTTCATAAGGATGATTTTTTATCATCTCCTTTAATACTTGGCTCAAATTTTTTTCTCTAACTATGGTTTCTATCCTAATTTCTTCAACTTCCTCTAATACATACGATTCACCAATAAATGGATTGGTTCCTTCTAGGGGCATAAAAGTGCCAACTCCTTCTGTATTATAAGTGCAGTGACTATAATTACCAATCCACCCTGCACCTGTTTCCCCCAAAACTTTTCTAATTACATGGGCATAATCCTTAGGAACAAAGACTACTAACTTAAATAAGGTTTCTTCATATGCTGTTTTTATGGGTTCAACGTTTTCAATTCCCAATAAATTGGCTAATATATCATTTATACCTCCTGTTGCTAAGTCTAAATTGGTGTGAGCATTGTATACCACAATATCTTCTCTAATTATGTCGTAGATTAAATTCTCTTTATAGGATAATTTTGTAATAGATTTCAGTGGTTTAAATATTATGGGATGGTGGGTGATAATCATTTGAGCTCTTTCATCTACCGCTTGTTCAAAGACTTCCCTGTCTAAATCTAAAGATACAAGTACTTTTGTAACCTCTTTTTCAGGGTCTCCTATTTGAAATCCTGTATTATCCCATTCATCAATCAAATAGGGCGAAGCCCATTTGTCGAGCAATTTAATAATCTCTATTGCTTTCAATCTTTTTTAACACCACCTTTAAATCTCTAATTTTATTTGATAATTCTTTGTATCTTTCTTTACTTCTCTCCGTATTTTTATCTTTTAATTCTTGTAATATTTTTTCTATAATTGCAACTTTTTCTTCTAAGAATTCTTTTAATAGGGAATCATCATTTAAAATCAATTTTTCACCTATCTCATAATATATACTATGTTCTATGTGAGATTTTCCTTTTTTAGCATAGATTACTTCATAAAATTTATCATCTTCCTTTACCAATTTCTCGTCTATTATTTCAAAGTTATTTTCATATAAATATTTTCTTAACTCTTTAGTAGCAATATTGGGTTGTAAGATAAAATTTGTTATAGAATCTCTTTTTTCCTTATCCTTGTCCAATATATCCCTAATGAGAAGTCCCCCCATGCCTGCAATTACAACTGTGTCAATTTCAAAGGGTTTCAATACTTCCAGTCCATTCCCTAATCTAATGTCTATATAATTTTCTAATTTCCTTTCCCTAACAAACAGATTTATCTTTTCTAAGGAATTCTTGCTAAGATCTGTTGCTATAACTTTTTTTGTTACTCCATTTTCCATTAAATATACTGGTATATATCCATGGTCAGTACCTATATCACCTACTATAGTGTTTTGTGGAACAAAATCAGCTATAGCTTGTAATCTGCTAGATAGTTTCATTCCATTGTCCCTCTCTATATTATTTTTACAATTAAAGATTCGCTTTCTGCGAATCTTTAATTTATTCTAAAAAATCTTTTAATTTTTTACTTCTGCTTGGATGTCTAAGCTTTCTTAAAGCTTTTGCTTCAATCTGTCTAATCCTTTCTCTTGTAACATCAAATTCCTTACCTACCTCTTCTAAAGTTCGTGCTCTTCCATCATCTAACCCAAATCTTAGTCGAAGTACTTTTTGCTCCCTAGGAGTAAGGGTGTCTAATACATCTATTAATTGTTCTCTCAACATAATATAGGTGGCTGCATCTGCAGGTGCTAATGCATTATCATCTTCTATAAAATCACCAAGATGACTATCTTCTTCCTCGCCAATTGGCGTTTCTAAAGATACTGGTTCTTGAGCTATTTTCATAATCTCCCTTACTTTTTCTACTTCCATATTCATCTCTTTACCAATCTCTTCTGGAGATGGATCTCTACCTAATTCTTGCACTAGTTGTCTTTGTACTCTTACTAATTTATTTATAGTTTCCACCATATGAACTGGTATTCTAATTGTCCTAGCTTGATCAGCTATAGCCCTAGTTATGGCTTGACGTATCCACCAAGTAGCATAGGTGCTAAACTTAAATCCTTTTTCATAATCAAATTTTTCAACTGCTTTCATTAAACCAAGATTACCTTCTTGAATCAAATCTAGAAAGAGCATACCTCTACCTACATACCTTTTTGCAATACTAACTACTAGTCGAAGGTTTGCCTCCGCTAGTTTTTTCTTCGCTATTTCATCTCCTGCTTCCATTCGCTGGGCTAATTCTACTTCCTCTTCTGCTGTTAACAAAGGGATTTTTCCTATCTCCTTTAAATACATTCTAACAGGATCATCTACATTTATCCCTTTAGGTACTGAAATATCCTCCTTTACTTCTACCTCATCTGTTTCTGTTTCATCGTCGGTTTCAAGAAGCATATCTTCTTCTTTTTCTCCTACGATATCAATCCCCATATCTTCCAGTCTTAAATAAATATCATCTATTTGATCTGCATCTAGATCAATTTCTTCAAGAGAATCCATTATCTCCTTATATGTTAACATACCATTTTTTTGCCCTTATTTATTAACTTTTTTATTTCTAATATTTTTTCTTTTCCTATTTTTTCTCCATCTTTATTCTTTTCATCCAATGCAGCTCCCTCCCTTCCTAGTCTTTATTTATGTGATTTTATCTCCCTGTCCAATTTTGTTAACTCTAAACATAATGATTTGAATTTCTCTGCATC
This sequence comes from Clostridium sp. Cult2, assembly GCF_021655075.1. Classification (GTDB taxonomy): domain Bacteria; phylum Bacillota; class Clostridia; order Tissierellales; family Tepidimicrobiaceae; genus Schnuerera. The sequence goes on along the minus strand of NZ_PPXX01000105.1, from coordinate 27,433 downwards.
TCCTTCATCTTTTCCTTTTTTAGATTCAATTTCTTGAATCTCTTCAATTATTTCTTTCCTTTTTATTGTTAATTTAGAATATTTAATCCTTTTTATTAAATCTTCTACCAGTTTGTTTTTATCATCTGGCAAAAAATCTACTTTCATCTCCATAATTTCATCTATCAAATTAGAATCTATATCCTCCTCTTTATTCAACTTATCCATTATAAATGTAGGCGTTAATTCTGTCAATTGCAAATTATTCTCATATTCATTGAATATAATGTTTGCCAAAATATTACATTCATAATTTAAAAAATCCTCTTTTTTTAAATTATCTTTTACAATAGAATAATATTTTTTATTATCAATCATTAACCTTATAATAGTCTTTTCTGCAGTTAAATGAGCTGGTTCTAACACAATCTTAATTGGCATTATTTCATTCTTATTATACCTATTTTTGCCATTAATATACTTGTCCTTGTAAAAAGTTGTATTCATTTTGAAATCTTTACCTAATACTTCATCTTGAATTGCCTCTACTGAAATTCCTGTTTCCCTAGAGATTTTATTCACATAAACTTCCCTTTCAACAGGACTCTTTAGACCCCTTATAATTTTTGATACTTCTTTTATAAATTTAATTTTATCTTCTATATTATTCAAATCATATTTTTGCTTATTCATTAATATTCTGTAGTCTATATGATTCAATGCTCTATCTATTAGTTTGTTAAACTCTTCTAATCCATTTTTATTTATAAAATCATCAGGGTCTTGACCTGTTGGCAAAATTATTACTTTAGGTTGTATTCCTTCTGCTATTAATATATTTAATACTTTTAAAGTTGCATTTATCCCTGCTATATCTGAATCATAGCAAATATAGATTTCCCTATTATATCTTTTCAGTACTTTAGCCTGATTATGAGTAAATGCAGTTCCCAGACTCGCTACAACATAATTAATACCATTTTTATTTAGTGATAAAACATCCATATATCCTTCTACTAATATTAGTTTCTCATCATCTGAATATCTTTTAATTAAATTTAGTCCATATAGATTATCACCTTTTGAAAATACCAAAGTATCCTTAGAATTTAAATATTTAGGCATAGAATTATCAAGAACTCTACCACCAAAGCCAATTACTCTACCTTTAGCATCTATAATTGGAAATATTATTCTATTTCTAAATTTATCGTAATAACCTGTATTGTCCTTCCTTTTTCCTATTAAACCTGCCTTTTCTATAGTCTCTTCTTTATAGCCCCTTTTTCGTAAATAATTGTATATACTATCCCATCTATCTGGAGCATACCCTAATCCAAATTGATTTATTACATTTTTGTTAATATTTCTGCTTTGCAAATACTTTAAAGGTTCTCCATTATTCTTCAAATTATGATAATAAAATTTTGCTGCTTTCTTATTTATTTCATATATCATCTCTTTTTCCAATTTTAATTTATCATTTACCTTACTTCTTTCACCTAAAGATATTCCCTGCAAATCAGCTATAAATTTAACTGCCTCTACAAAGGATAAGTTTTCTATTTTCATTATGAAAGATATTAAATCTCCACCCTCACCACATCCAAAACAATGGAATAGTTGTTTCGATTCAGATACAGTAAAAGATGGGGTTTTCTCATTGTGGAAAGGACATAATCCCACATAATTGCTTCCTGTTTTTTTCAATTGGACATATCTAGATACTATATCAACCAGATTACTACTATCATGAATCTTTTCGATTACTTCATCAGTAATATTAACTGTCATAAATTACCACCTTGTTTTCCTCTTAATATAAGAGAATACTTTAATAATATTCGACAAAAATTTAAAAAATCCTTCTTTTATTAATATTTTTCCCAGGATTTTGGAACAAATATTTCTTTAAACAAGTTTACTGCATATCTATCCGTCATCCCAGCTATATAGTCACATATTATATCTTCTTTCAATTCTATATCCTTATATAATTTAATATGTTCTATAGGCAATTCTTCAAAATTCTTTAAATAATATTTATATAGTTGTTCAATTATGTATTTGGCCTTATCTTCTTCACCTTTTGCAGCTTTATTTAAATATACCCTTTCGAACATAAAATCCCTTAATTTTTCAGTATAATAATATATTTCCTCACTCATAGCTATCTTATCTTTGCCTAGACTATTCTTTATAACATCTATAATCATTGAATTTATTCTTTCACCATGACCTATTCCTAAACAATTGAGGCAATCCTTTGGTAAATCCTTTATATTAATAATATTAGCTCTTATAGCGTCATCAATATCATGATTAATATAAGCAATTCTGTCTGCTACCCTTACAATATGCCCCTCTAAGGTTTCTGGTTTTCCCTCTCCTGAATGCTTTAAGATTCCATCTCTGACTTCATATGTTAAGTTTAAACCATTTCTTGATTCCGTATGCTCTAGATAATCTACCACTTTTAAGCTTTGCTCATTATGGTTAAAGCCATTGGGATGCAATCTATTTAGTATACTTTCTCCTGTATGTCCAAAAGGTGTATGACCTAAATCGTGTCCTAAAGCTATAGCTTCTACTAAATCTTCATTTAGTTTCAATGCCCTAGCTAGAGTTCTTGATATCTGAGCTACCTCCAAAGTATGAGTTAACCTTGTTCTATAATGATCACCTTCGGGAGCTATAAACACTTGAGTTTTATGTTTTAATCTCCTAAAGGATTTTGAATGAATTATCCTATCCCTATCTCTTTGATAGTCAGTTCTAACTTGACAGCTTTTTTCCTTTATTACTCTACCTTTAGAATTTTGGCTCAAAGATGCATATTGAGACAATATATTCTTTTCTAGCTCCTCAATTTCTATTCTTATATGCATATTATTACCCCATTTACGAAAAGTAGTATTGATATATATATACAACATAAGTTCCTATAATCCTTCAATATTTGTAAAGTTTTTTTAAAATATTATTTTTAAAATATATATTTATATTAATTCTTCAATATTTTGAGTATGGAATGAAAAGAAGTGTTGTATATACAACACTTCTAGTCTAACATTTCTTCTCCAAAATTTTTTTTCATATAGTCTATTACTATTCCTGCCGTTTCTTCTACTGCTTTATTGGATACATCAATCACAGCACAATTCAGTTTTTCCATTATCTTCTTAGAATATTCAAGCTCTAAATTAATTCTTTCTATACTTGCATAGTTAGCATTATTACTCAATCCTAGAGACTTTAACCTTTCTTGCCTTATTTCATTCAATTTAAATGGATTGGCTATTAGTCCAAAAACCCTTTTTATATCCTTTTCAAATAATTCATTAGGTGCAGGAACTTCTGGAACTAGAGGCACATTAGCCACTTTGAAATGTTTGTGGGCTAAATACATACTTAGTGGTGTTTTTGAAGTCCTAGAAACTCCTACCAACACTATATCTGCTTTTTTAATTCCTCGCGTATCCTTTCCATCATCATATTTTACTGCAAATTCCACTGCTTCAACTTTTCTAAAATATTTTTCATCTAACTTCCTGATAAGCCCTGATTCTCTTTTTGGTCCATATCCTAAGACATCTTCCAAAGCGTCTAAGGTTGGAGTCATCAAATCAACTACTGGAATATTATATTTTTTCCCCATACTAATAACATAATTTCTTAGTTTTTCTATTACTATTGTATATATTACTATACTTCTTTCATTGGCTGCTTCTTCAAATACTTCCAAAATTTGATCTTCCACTGTTATATATGGAAATCTTCGCACTTCATATTTTTCTGGGTTAAATTGACTTACTGCTGCTCTAGCTACTTGCTCACCAGTTTCCCCAATGGAATCTGATAGTACATATATTGTAATACTCTTGTCCATAACGTACCCCCTATTCATTATTTCCCAGTTCAACAAATAGTCTAGTAATAGTGGTTTTAGTAATCCTTCCTACCACTTTATATACCTTGTAACCCTCATCTAAAATGACCTCTTCTACTACAGGTAGACTATCTATCTCATGTTCAATTAATTTTATGGCTGCATCAAGAACACTTTCCTCTGGGGTTGTAACAACAATATTTGGCATCCGTGTCATAATCACAGCTATTGGTGTTTTAGTTAAATTTAGGCCTCCTATGGCATTTTTTAAAAAGTCTTTTCTAGATACTACTCCTGATAAATATCCATTTGATGTTACAAATATTGTGCTAGTATCTTCCAAAAATATGGTAACTATACCATCATATATACTTGTCTGTTCATCAACTATTATGGGGATAGATTTTCTTTCATCCACCTTGATTTCTTGAATCTTTTCCGATATAAAGCTAAAGGTTGTCTTCCCAGTGTAAAAATATCCGACTTTTGGCCTTGCATCCAATATGCCCGACATGGTGAGTATGGCTAAATCTGGTCTAAGAGTAGCTCTAGTCAATTTGAGAGTCTTAGCAATATTTTCACTGGTTATGGGTTCATTAGCCTTAACAATGTCGATTATCTTTTCTTGTCTTTCACTTAATTGAATTTGAATCACACCCCTTTGCTATTGGAAAATAAGCCTAATTGCTTAGGCTTATTTAACTAACTTGGATAAATCACAAATCAAGAGCATAGTCTCAGATATTTTCCCCAAAAGATTTAACCTATTTTGCCTTAAATCCTCTTCATCAACCATAACCATTACATTATCAAAGAAATTATCAACAGGCTCTTTTAGAACAATAAACTGTTCTAAAGCATTCTCGTATTCTTTTTTATCTAAGCAACTTAATACTTTTTCTTCAATATCATTAAAGGCTTCATATAATTGTATCTCTGCTTCCTCTACTAATAAATCTCTCTTTACTTTTGTAGAAGTAGTTTTCTCAGCTAAATTAATTACTCTGTTAAATGTAAATAAAACATCTGTCAGTCCATTTTCATTAATATATTGATTTAATTTATCAGCTCTTACCTTTAAATCATAGACATTATCAATTCCTGTGCTTATTACTCCATCAATTATATCATATCTAATTCCCATATCACTAAACATATTTTTGATTCTTCCATTAAAGAAATCTACTATCTCTTTTTTTATACTAGAGTAGTCAAATACAAGGCCTTGCTCATCTACATAAATATAAAGAGCAGAATCTATTAAATCTCCTAAACTAAGGTTTAATCTTTTATCCAAAATTATGTTGATAATACCTAGAGCTTGCCTTCTTAGTCCATAAGGGTCCTGGGAACCTGTGGGTTGTAACCCTATAGCAAAGAATCCTGCTATGGTGTCCAATTTATCTCCAATACTTAAGATAGAACCAGCTGTAGTTGTTGGAAGTTCATCACCTGCAAATCTTGGCAAGTACTGTTCATATATAGCGGTACTTACAATTTCATTTTCACCTGCATGCTTTGCATATTCCATTCCCATCTTACCTTGTAGTTCAGTAAACTCATCTACCATTTTTGTTACTAAATCAGCTTTTGATAAATAAGCAGCTCTTTCAATATTCTTTTGTGTCTCTTCTCCAACTTCTAAATAATCACCTATTTTTTTTGCTAACTTTTGTATTCTTCTAGTCTTATCATAAAGGGTACCTAGTTTTTCTTGAAATACTATATTTTTTAAGTCCTTTACATAATCTTCTAGGGGTAGTTTTATATCATCATAATAAAAGAATTTTGCATCTTCTAATCTGGCTCCTAAGACCTTTTCATTCCCTTTAATTACTGTTTCTATATGTTCTTTGTTTCCATTCCTTACTCCAATAAAATAAGGCAATAATACATTTTTATCATTTACAATTGGAAAAAATCTAAGGTGTTCTTTCATTGGAGTTATTACTACATCCTCTGGTAAGCTTAGATATTCTTCTCCTATTCTTCCAATCATTGGCGTTGGATATTCAACGATATTGGTAACTTCGTCTAATAGCTCTTTATCTGCAAGAACATTGCCACCCTTTTCTTTAGCCAACCTTTCTGAGCCATATTTAATTATATCTTTTCTTTTATTTTGGTCTACTAACACAAAATTATCCTCTAGCTTACTAAAATATTCATCTACTGAATTAATTTCAATTTTTTTGCTTCCTAAAAATCTATGGCCTTTGGTTATCTTATCTACCTTTATTCCTTCAAAATCAAAAGGAATCACCTTATCATTCAATATAGATACTATCCATCTTATTGGCCTTGCAAATCTTATGTTTTTTCCACCCCACTTCATAGATTTAGGAAAAGCTATAGATTTTATTATATCTGCCATATTTGTTGACAAAACTGTAAAAGTATCTTTTCCCTCTTTAATTACATTTCCATAAATATATTCTTCTCCATTATATTCCTTAATAAAAGTTTGTTCTATTCCAATACCTTGCCCTCGCATAAATCCTTGTAAAGCCTTTGTGGGATTACCATCATCACCGTAAGCAATTCTCTTAGCAGGTCCTTTGACTGTTTCCTCTAAAGTAAGTTGTTTCTCACTTAAACCATTGACAATCAATACTAACCTTCTTGGAGTAGCATAAGTTTCAGAATCAGTATATTCTATTCTTTCATCCTTTAACATGGTTTCCATACTACTTTTTAACTGGCTTAAAGCATCCCCTATTAATCTTGCTGGCAATTCCTCTACTCCTATTTCTAATAAATATCTATTTTCCATTTTACTTCCCCTCCTTTTGTAGAGGATATCCTAATTTTTCTCTTTGTTCTATGTATTTAGACGCAACTAGCTTAGCAAGATTTCTTACTCTACTAATATAGTGAGTTCTTTCAGTTACACTTATAGCTCCCCTTGCATCCAATACATTAAAGGTATGAGAACATTTCAAAACATAATCATAACTTGGAACTACCAATCCTTCCTCTATAGTATTATTAGCTTCTTCCTCGTATATATTAAACAATTGTTTTAATGTTTCTATATTGGCTTTTTCAAAACTATATACAGAATGTTCATATTCTGGATTTTTAAATATATCCCCATAGGTAATGTCTTTATTCCATTTTACTTGAAAAATATTATCTACATCTTGAAGATACATAGCTATTCTTTCTAAACCATAAGTTAGTTCTGCTGATTCTAGATGGCAGTTTATGCTACCTACCTGTTGGAAATAGGTGAATTGAGTAATCTCCATACCATCTAGCCATACTTCCCAACCTAATCCCCAAGCACCTAATGTAGGAGCTTCCCAATTGTCTTCTACAAATCTAATATCATGCTTTAAAGGGTCTATCCCTATTGCTCTTAAACTATCTAAATAGATATCCTGTACATCATCTGGTGATGGTTTTAAAATAACTTGAAGTTGGTGATGCTGATATACTCTATGGGGGTTTTCCCCGTATCTAGCATCCGCTGGCCTTCTTGATGGCTCTACATATACTACTTTCCAGGGTTCAGGTCCCAAAGCTCGCAAAAATGTGTGAGGACTCATTGTCCCTGCACCTTTTTCTACATCATATGGTTCTAATATTATACATCCTTTGCTCCCCCAAAATTCCAATAATTTTAGCATTAAATCCTGAAAATACATGGCTAAACCTCCTCATTTCCTTATTTAAACGAATAAAAAACCTTTACATCCCTATAGGGACGAAAGGTTACTTCCGCGGTTCCACCCTACTTAATACCTAGTGGTATTCTCTCTTAAATATGCTCAGAAGTGCCTTATCAATATCATTATGCTAGACTTTCACCCTCTCTAGCTCGCTTTCAAATAGATACTGACTTCCTTCTTCTTCATTGCATACTTTATTAAAATACTCTATACAGATAATAATCTAGCAAAAAATCACCAAATTGTCAATATGTTAACTTATTGGTTATTGAAATCATCCCTATTGATATTGATATTTTTTGATACTAAATTATTAATATTGATTATCTCTCCATCCTCCTTTAAAACTTCAATTGTACATTTTGATATTATAGCACTACCTAATCCTATTAAAGCTAAAGGTGCAGATATGATACTTCCTAAAGCAGCTGCTGTAACTGGTATATTCATCAATATTTCTTCATCTTTTTTCACAGTAATCTTGGTTACATTCCCTTTCCTAAGTATTTCTTTTACTTTATCAATCATCTGCTGACTTTTATCTGCCATATCATCTGACCAGGAAGTTCGACTTTTTTCTATTAATATTATTGCATCAACCACATCGCCATCAGTCTTTTCTAAAGCCTCCTTAGCTTCTGCAAAAGTTACACCTGTTCTATCTACTACCATATCAACTTTTTCTAGAGAAATACCCATTTTATTCGCCTCCGTTTTTTTTCATTGATTTTAAAATATTTAAAGAATTGAATTGATTTCTTTCTATTTTATTTAATATGTATTTTACCATAATCTCGTGTAATTTAAACGTAGTATCTTTAGGAATTTTTATAGAAGACAGTTTATCCAAAGGTGTATATAGCAAGGCTTTCATTGCTTTACTCATGTATATATCCATATTTTCACAGTAAGGCTCAATGGTTGAACAATTGGGACAAATTATTCCTCCTTTATCTATACTAAATTTAGGATTTTCAAAATTTTTTCTACCACATATTACACAACCATCTAAAGAAGGCTTATAACCTAAAAATGAAATATATTTTAACTCATAAGCTAATATAAATTTATTATAATCTTTATCTAGCTTAGACAAAATCTTCAAACCTTTGATTAGTAGTAGGAATAATTTCTCATTTTCCTCTTCTTCTAATATGGATAAATCAACTAATTCCAATAGATATGAACCATACATCATCCTATGGATATTTTCCCTAATTGAATAAAAGGAATCTATTATATCCGCTTGATTAATATAATAGAAGTTCCTTCCTTTAAAAAGATAATAATCATTATAGGAAAAGGGCTGAGTATTAGCAATTAATTTGCTTTTTGGCCTATAGGCTCCCCTTGCCATAGAATGAATTTTCCCATGTCTTCTTGTAAATATTGTCAATATTTTACTAGTATCTCTAAATCGAAATTCCTTTAAAACTATTCCTTCCGTTTTCGTATACATATTTATTACTACCTTCCTAATTATAACCAAAATATCTTAGTTTATTTTCCTTTTCCCTCCAATTTTTTTCAACTTTTACCCATAGTTGTAAATTTACCTGACTACCTAGTAGTTTTTCCACATCTATTCTTGCATTTTTCCCAATTGTTTTTAGCATCTTTCCACCTTTACCAATGATAATGCCTTTATGGGATTCCTTTTCACAATAAATAGTAGCATGAACATCTATTAAATCTTTATCTTCTCTAGCCTTAACCTCTTGAATAGCAACAAAAACTCCATGGGGCACTTCTTCTTGCAAATTTTCCAATGCTTTTTCTCTTATTATTTCAGATATAATAAACCTTTCTGGCTGGTCCGTAATCATATCCTCTGGAAAATATTGTGGTCCTTCTGGTAACCATTCTTTTAAGGTTTTTATATAGGCGCTGATATTTTCTCCATCTATTGCTGATATTGGAATAATTTCATCAAACATATCCAATTTCTTATATTTTAGAATCAATTGGTTGGTTTCTTCCTTACTAATCTTATCAGTTTTATTTATTAATAATATTATTGGGGTTTTTATTCCCTTTAATTCTTCTAAGATATAATTGTCTAGTTTCCCAGTTTCTGAGCTCTCATCAACCATAAACGTAACTATATCCACTTCCTCTAAAGTCTCCTTAGAGATTTTTAGCATATACTCCCCTAGTTTATTTCTGGGCATTTGAATACCAGGTGTATCCAAAAATATAATTTGAAATTTTGGTTCAGTATATACTAATTGAATTTTATTTCTAGTAGTTTGAGGTTTATCAGATATTATAGATATCTTTTCACCAATTATATAATTTAATAGTGTTGATTTCCCAACATTAGGTCTACCTATCACTGAAACAAAACCAGATTTATACATTTCATCACTCCTGCTTCTTTTCATCCAAATCTTCTGGTCCAAAACTATGAGGTAACAACTCATCTAATTTATATTCCTTATAATCTTCTTCTGAATTAGCAATTATAATAGTTGCCTCTTTCCCAAACTCTCTAATTACCTGTCTACATACACCACAAGGGTAGGTAAAATCAGAATCACCTACTATTGCAATGGTTTTAATCTTCTTATGGCCTTCAGATACTGCCTTAAATATAGCAGTCCTTTCAGCGCATAAAGTGGGGGAATAAGAAGCTATCTCAATATTACATCCTGTATAAACTTCACCATCTTCTGTTAATAAAGCTGCACCTACTCTAAATTTCGAGTAGGGAACATATGCTTTTTTCTGTGCTTCTAAAGCTTTCTTTATTAAACCTCTTTTATCCATTAAAACCGCTCCTTATATACTTTTATATCATTCAATATTTATATCTGGATTCGTATTTACTACTTGAATCCAAGTTACTCCAGGATTTAATATTATTTCTTTACCTAATTCATCATAAAAATATGTTTTATCCTCTCTGGATTTTTTTAGCCAACTAATATTTATACCTTTTCCATTGGTAATATATTTACCCTTGCCTTCACCAACTAAATCTATTGAAAGTCTACCTTCATTATCTATTATTTTAGTCTTAGCTTCTTGTATAATAATATTCTTTACAATAATAGGAGAATTATCAAATTCATCTATATGGACAGCCCCATCTTTTTGTCGGTAATATACCCTCTCATCTGGGTTATATATGTATAGACTAGTATTATTTTTATAATAATTTAATAAAATCTTTCCTGCTGAAAATCCTTCTATATCTGCATCTACTTCATTAAATTTAAAACCTTTATAGTTTCCAGTTTCTTTATAACCTTTTTCCCTTTGAGTTCTTCTAATAACTTCCATACTAGTATAAGTATTATGAGGTGCCTTCTTATTAACTTCCTTGTTCTTCCATAATACTTTATTTGAACAGGAAAGTCCATCAATATCTGCTATTCTCAAATTAATTATATCCCGTTTAGCTTGCACACTCCCACCAACCCTTACATATACAGGATCATATTCTAATAGCGTTGTAATAAAATAAGGTCTTGAAGACCTAATAGGACCTATAGACTCGGGGTCATTTATTAAAAACAAAGCCATATATCTAGTATAGGGTGCTTCTACCATAAATTCATAAACTATCTCTGCCTGAGACAATCCTGCTTGCCATCTTGCATTAGGATGATTATCATACATTACAACTATAGGTCTTCTGTTGACTTTGTCCTCAGAAGCGTATAGACCGCTTAAAGGGGATGGCACTCCTTCCTTCACGACTATTTCTTCCACAATATTTTCTTCCTTTATATTTTCTCCTTCTTTTATGATTTCATCTTCTATATCTCTAACATTTTCTTTTTTACACCCAGCTAATAACAAAATAAATAAAATAGTTAAATAAATAAGATTTTTTTTAGTCTTCATGGCATTACCTCATTATCCAATTATTTGAAAAACTAATATTCCAACTATAATACCTAATAGAGCTCCGAGAATAACTTCCATTAAACTATGTATCTTACCTTCTATCCTACTTTCACCCACCAAAATAGCCATAAAGTAGGAAAGGGTAGATACTAGTATATTATTTGCTATAAAAGCTATTATAGTAGCTATACAGAAAGATACGGCTGCATGTCCACTTACAGTGCCACCTTGGAAAGGTGTACCCCTTCCCTTATGATATTTTGTCTTCAAAGCTATAGTAAATAATACAACTAATACCAATGCGACAAATGTTAAATAAATGGGAGACTTTTTTATTTTAAACAATACTATATTAGTTAATGGATTAAGTCTATCAAAAAAAAGTAAATACCCTACTACTAATGAGTTAAGAGCAGATATTAGTACTCCCCCTGCAGCAATATCTTTTGCCAAACGAGCTAATGGATGAAATTCTTCCGTTATTAAATCAACGGTTTTTTCTATTGCTGTATTTATCATTTCTGCAATTAACACCAAAGCTATGGAAAAAAAAAGCATCAATAATTCTAATCTAGTAAAGTCAAAAAAAAGGCTTAGTATTATTACAATAGTAGTTATAATAAAATGAACTCTCATATTCCTTTCTGTTTTCAACGTGTATATAATCCCAGATACGGCATAATTGAAACTTTCTATTAAACTTTTTGATTTCATATTAAGGCTAATCTTCCCCTCCATTTTTAAATATCTTTAGTTTTTTCATTATCTCTTTTTCTTTATTACGCATAATCGGTTTATCACTTTCATTCATATGATCATACCCTAGTAAATGTAGCATGCTATGAACTGTTAAATAAGATATTTCTCTAATAAGTGAATGCCCATATTCAATAGACTGTTCCAATGCTTTTTCAGCAGATATTATGATATCCCCTAACATTGGTATTGGAATTAAAAACTCATCCTGTTCCAATGGAAAAGACAGTACATCTGTTTCCATATCTACTTTTCTATATTCTCTATTTAATTCTCTAATCTGTTCATTATCAACAAAAGTAAGACTAATTTCAAAGTCTAAGGATTTACCTTCTAATAGTAAAGACTCCTTAATTGCATTTTCCACTGCAACAAAAATATCCTTAGTCAATTTTACCTTATCTTGTCTATCATCTATATACAGTTCCATAATTTTAAGCATCTCCTTTTTTCTTAACCAAATCTGAATTAGGATATTCTATCCTTTCATGAAAAATACCCATCATGACTGATGAAAAGGCATTGGCTATATCATTTAAACTCTTTAAAGTTAAATCACATTCCTCTAATTGACCATCTTCTAATTTCCCTCTTATTATGTTTCTTATCATCTCTTCTATATTCTTTTTAGTAGGCTCTTTGATAGACCTTACTGCGGCTTCCGTTGAATCTGCTAGCATAACTATGGCAGCTTCTTTCGTTTGAGGTTTAGGTCCTAAATACCTAAAATCTTCTATTTTAGGTTCTAACGATTCATTTTGTTTTGCTTTATGATAAAAATATGAAACCACTGTATCTCCATGATGCTGAGCAATTATATCAATTATTTCCTTTGGCAATTTATTTTTCTTCCCTAATGCAATTCCATCTTTTGCATGATTGGTAATTATTAAAGTACTCATACTAGGTTTTAATTTATCATGAGGGTTGTCCGAACCTAATTGATTTTCCTTAAAAAAGTAGGGTCTACTTAGTTTTCCTATATCATGATAGTAAGCACCTACCCTAGAAATTAGAGGATCAGCTCCTATGACTTCTGCAGCTCTTTCACTTAAATTCCCTACTATTATACTATGGTGATAAGTTCCTGGAGCTTCTATTAATAATCTTTTTAGTAAAGGTTGATTTGGGTTCGACAACTCTAGTAATTTTAAAGGAGTTAGTACTTCAAATACATTTTCCCAAAGGGGCAAAGTCCCTATGGTTAAAACTGCACAAAACATTCCATTCATTAGGCCATATCCACCTTTAATTAAAATATCCATCAATTCCAATTTTTTAATAAGTCCAAAGGATAATATGGTTAGTAAATTCGAAACTCCAATTAACAAACCATTTATTAAAATATTATACCTTTGATGCTGTCTTATTACTAAAAAAGCACCAATACTTCCACTTATTAAATACATTGTCATTAGAGTATCGTCTAACTTCAATATAAAACTCAAAATAAAAACTAAGAAGATATTTACTATTAAGGATAGCCTTATATCTAATAGGATAGCTATAAGCAACGCTCCTGCAGACACTGGCATTATAAATGGTGATATATTGTATATTCCTTGAGAAATTAAAATTAAAGCAGTTACTATTATAAGCAAAATCAATAGTCTATTTCCATCCATTAACTCTGAATTGAAATGGAATATATATCCAAAAACAACTATTTCTAATAATATTATTAATGTTATAATCCCTAATACAGTTCTTCTATCATATCCTTCTTTCTCTTTTAAAATACCTAATTCTTTTATTATATTTAATACATTACTGTCAATTATATCCCCTTTTCTTACAATCACTTGATGCTCTTTAATTATTACTGGCTCTATTTTTTCTACTTCTTCATCTATTCTACGCTGGGTTGCTTCTTCATCAATGAATTTATTTGGTTGAATTGTATTATTTATTAGGGAAATACCTAATTCTTTTCTACTATCACTGATTTCGATAGACTCAAATATCTTAACAACATTTTCTTTCTCATATTCTAAATCTTCTTCCTTAATACCAGCCCCCATTATTTGGTTTGTTAAATCACTGATTAAATTTTCAAAACTATTTAATTCATTAGATTCCATTCTTAAAGCTGTTTGATGTTCATTTCGTGATAGGGGAATTCTAGATTCTTCTACCAATATATCCGTCTTTTTACCTATACCAACACTCTCATCTAATTGTAGTTCTCTCACCATGTCAAAAAATTCTTTCATAGTTGTTTTCATGGTCATTTGAACCGATGGACTAATTCTATATCTAGGCTCTACTCTATTAGCCGCTTCCTTTTCCAACTGTTCAGTAGCTTGCTTATCAACAATATCTTTAGTCGCCCTAATCTCCAATGGTGCAGCATCACCAATCTTCACATTAATCCTTTTTGTTTCCACTTTTTGAATAGTAATAAAAAAAAGGATTATTGTGAAGATTAATATTAATAAAAAATTTAAAAACAGTTTATTCTTTCTTATGTCCCAAACTGGAGTCTTAAAGTTTTTTTCATTGATTTCCTTTGACCTTTTCATCATATGGGATTTCCCCCTTACTTACCTACTTTTTCATACTTTTCATAGGCTTCAATTATTTTTTGAACCAGCGGGTGTCTAACTATATCATATTTTGACAGGTATACAAAATCGATTCCTTCCACATTTGAAAGTATCTTTGATACGGTTACTAAGCCTGAAGTTCTACCTCTGGATAAATCAATTTGAGTAATGTCTCCAGTTATTATAGCTTTTGAACCAAATCCTAATCTAGTTAAAAACATTTTCATCTGTTCATTAGTAGTATTTTGAGCTTCATCTAGTATTACATAAGCAGAATCTAAGGTTCTCCCCCTCATATATGCTAAAGGTGCTACTTCTATTAAATTTTTTTCCATTAATTTTAAATAGCTTTCAGAACCTAATATATCAAATAATGCATCATATATTGGTCTAAGATACGGGTCAACCTTCTCTTGTAAATCTCCAGGCAAAAATCCTAAACTTTCTCCTGCTTCTACAGCAGGTCTAGTTAAAATTATCCTATTTACTTCTTTATTCTTAAATGCATTTACTGCCATTGCCATTGCCAAATAAGTTTTACCCGTACCAGCAGGGCCTATACCAAATACTATATCATTATTTTTAATCCCATCTACATATCTTTTCTGCCCTAATGTTTTAGGTTTTATACTTTTACCTGATGCAGTTATACACACTACATCTTGTAGTAAATCTTTAACCCTTTCCTCTTTTCCTTCAAGTATTAACTGGATAGTATATCTTAATTCTTGTTTAGTTAGCATTTTTTGACTCTTTATTATCTCTGCTAATTTATATATCAACCTTTCTCCTAATTCAGCTGAAAGCTTATCCCCTTTTATTACAATATTGCCATCTCTTAAAATGACCTTCACGCCTAATTCTTTCTCAATTATTTTAATATTTTCGTCAAGCTTTCCAAATAATTGAGATATAAGCTGATTATCCTCAATAAATATTTGTTTTTCTTGTTCTACTTTTGCCAAGCTTTATCCTCCCTTTAATTTCTGTTAATAATTATTTTTTCTCCAATATCTTCAACAACTTCCATAATGACATAAGTTGAAAGTATATCATCTTTAATATAGTACTTTACATCCTTAGACTCTATTTGAGCAGTTTTGGGCAACTGTTTGTTTAATTCTTTTACCGCTTTAATATAGGTAGACTGTTTTATAAAATCCATGTTTTGTTTTATTTCTTTTGTTTCTACTTCCTTATACTGATGGATAAACATTTTGATTGGTAAATCTATATCAATTTTAATTAATTTAACTTCCCTTACTTCTTCAATATACTCCTTATAGGGAATTTCACCTTTAGTAAATTGAATTCCTTTTTGTCTAAATTTTATTTCTCGTCTTTCATGCACTCTGCCAGTTTCTTCTTTTATAGTCTTTATTATTGGTTCATCTATCCTATAAGTATATACAGTTGTTGCTAGAACTTCTCCATCAGCATGAACAAATATCTGTTCTTCTGAATATTCATCAGAAATTAACCCAGATATTAGAATTTGTCCTTTTTTTACTACGTCTCCTTTTCTCACTACTGCTTTTCCATTCCTAGCAATAGCCTTAACTATTACTCCTTTTTTTGTTGCTACTACATTACAGGGTGTATCCATATCAATTTTTTCTGGAGGTAAATCCTGCTCTTTTATCTCAATTATCAACTTTGTTCCTTTAATTTCAATAGACAAAAAAGAAAAGGTATCGAATTCATTTAGCAATAGATGCTTTGTATAATCTTTATCTATTTTATACTTAATTATACCATTTTTTATATTCTCTTTTTCTAAAATTTTCATAATATCTTCTGTTCTTACCTTTTCATTTCCTATGATTTCAATATCCCATATTAAAGAGGATAAAAAAATAATTATTCCAAAAAAAATAACAAATCCAAAAGCAAGCATCTTCCTATATTTTAGCCTATACATAATAAAGGGTAGTCCTTTTTTTTCTATTATTTCTACTCTACAACCTACTTTTTTAACTATTTCTTTTAAAGCTTTAAAGCCTTCAATAGTAGCCTTCATTTCTAAAACTGTATATCCTACTCTATTAATGTCCCAAAGATATATATCCTTAGTTGCAGCTAGATTTAAAAACCTTTCTAAGGTCAGCCCTTCAACCTTAATAATAACATATCCTTTTAAAAAATTCCATGCTTTAATAACTTCCATAATAACACTCCCTAAGAGTATATCTCTATTTTTTCAATATTTCCTTTAACAATAATCTCTTCAGAAAGTATGGTTTTCAACTCCATATCCTTCCCAGATACTTTTACTATTCCTATACTAGAGTTAATTCTGAGGGTTTCTTGTGTATATTCTATGATGCCTTTATGATTGGAAATATTAAGCTGAATATTTCCAATTATTGTTATCTTAGGCAAGTCTAATACAACATCCTTAGGTAATTCCAAAGCTTCAGAAATATTATATTTAATATTATCCATCTTATTTTTCATTGATAAACCCCCTCTTAACAATTTATGCTAAACATAATATGAGTATTACTGGGAGAAAAGAAAAAGCATATAGCTTCCTATATGCTTTTTCTTATATTTCTGAGGCTTTTAGGCTCAGATAATATTTCAGAATATATTATACCTTTCAAAATATCATTTTTAAATTGGTCTTTTGACTTTTTTATTTTATTCCCTTTAACCTTTTTTTCTATAGGCGATTGAATTTCTTGTCTATATATGGAAGAAATATAGATTTCTTCATTCACTGGTTGAGCCTCTGTCCTTCTTTCATCTTTTAAAGGTACTACCCTTTCTTTTATTGGTTCATATTTTGGCCTAGGTTTTTCAATGCTTTTTCTCTTTTCCCTTGATGGCGATACTGTTGATTGCATATCACCAGGTTGTCTACTCAATTGTTCTCTTCTTTTACTCCTTGCCTTTTCAATCTTTTGCTTATCCTTTATACTTTTTAAAATTATATCCATTACTATTAAAAAAATAAAAAACAAAAAGCTTCTTGGGAACATTTTTTCGCCCCCTTAATCATTATTCTTCTCTTCTTCAGCCATCTTAGATATAGAACTTCTCATATCTGTATCAGCTAATATGTTCCTCATGTTATAATAATCCATAAATCCCATATTACCTTCTTTTAACGCATTAGCTATAGCTAGAGGTACTTCTGCTTCTGCTTCCACTACTTTAGCTTTCATAGCTTGAACTTCTGCCACCATTTCTTGTTCTTTAGCTACCGCCATAGCTCTTCTTTCTTCTGCTTTAGCCTGAGCTATACGCTTGTCAGCTTCTGCCTGTTCTGTTTGAAGTTTTGCCCCTATATTTCTTCCAACGTCAACGTCTGCAATGTCAATAGATAGTATTTCAAATGCAGTTCCTGAATCTAATCCCTTATCAAGGACAGTTTTAGATATTAAATCTGGATTTTCCAATACATCCTTATGGGAACCAGAACTACCTACGGTAGTAACAATACCTTCTCCTACCCTAGCAATAATGGTTTCTTCTCCTGCTCCCCCTACTAATCGTTCAATATTGGCTCTGACTGTAACTCTAGCCTTAGCAATAACCTCTATTCCATCTTTAGCAACTGCTGCAATTTGAGGTGTTTCTATTACCTTTGGATTAACACTTACCTGTACCGCTTCTAATACATTTCTACCTGCTAAATCTATAGCAGCAGCTCTTTCAAATTCTAAAGGAATATTAGCTCTTTGTGCTGCAATCAATGCATCTACAAGAGTGTTAACATTACCACCTGCAAGATAATGAGCTTCTAGTTTATCTACCCCTAAACTCAATCCTGCCTTAGTAGCTTTAATCATGGGATTAACAATTCTTGAAGGTATGACCCTCCTTAATCTCATACCAATTAAAGTACCAATCCTGATTTTAACCCCTGAAAAGAAAGCTGTAATCCATAATCCAACAGGTATAAAAGTGAAGAATAACATTACTAAAATAATAATTAATAAAGCAATACCTATCGTAAACACAAATGATCCTGGCATAAATTAAACCCTCCTAACAATTATTTTTGATCCTTCTACCCTTACTACTTCAATATTAGTTTGTTTTGGTATAAATGTTCCATCAGATAGTGCATCTAATCTTTTGCCATCTATTTCAATAATCCCTGAAGGGCGAAGTTCTGAAATGGTAATTCCTTCTTTTCCTAAATATTCATCTTTAGTAAAAGAACTTAAATATCCTTCCTCATCTTTTTGATGGGTTGTCAATACTATCTTATCAAGAAATGGACTTCTATGCCCATATTTTACCAACAACATAGTAATTATTGCAGTAATAATAATTGCTATACTTATAGACATTAGGGCTGTTGATAAAGACCCCATTGCTAATATGGTACCTAAAATGACTAGTATTATACCAGATATACCTGGTAGGCCAAATCCAGGCACAATAGCCTCTATAACTAATAGTATTAATCCAGTTACAAATATAGCTAAAGATGTCCATTGAGAATTACCAGCTATAATATTACCCCCAAAGAATAAACCAAAAGCAACTATGCTTATAGTACCTCCAACTCCAAACCCAGGTGTAAATATTTCAATGACCAAACCTACAAAACCTATGGTTAGTAATAAAGTACTAATATATGGACTAGATAAAATTTTAGCTACTTTTAATTCCATACTCTCCTCAACTTTAACTATATTGCTATATTGAATATTAAAATTAGAAAGAATTTCATCATAGTCATTAGATATAAAATCTGCTATTCCATATTTTAATGCCTCTTTGCTTGTTAAGTTAAGCAATTTTCCTTTTTCAGAAATACCATCAATATGGACATCACGATCAGCCATAGCTTCTACAATTTCAGGATTCCTTCCTCTAAATTGAGCTACATCTCTTAAAAAGCTTCTCCACATAGACAATACTTTTTCTGTATCTGGTATGGTTTCTGCAGAGCCAATAGTAGAACTTTCTGCCATAACAATCTTTTCACCTGAAATAGTAATTAACACTCCTGCAGATTCGGCTTTATTATTAACAAAAGATATGGTCGGTATATCTAAATTTATTATTAGATTCTTTATCTTTTCTGCCTCATCAATTAATCCTCCATAAGTGTCTATTTCAAAAATTATTGCCTTTGGAGAGTTTTTAACAATCTCATCTATTTTATTTCTTAAAAAATTATAGGTAGCCCTGTTGATTTCTCCGTTAACCGGAATCACATAGACATCTCCTAAATCCTCTGCAAAAACAATTCCATTAAGAAATATTAGGATTAAAAAAATCAAAATTAAAATTCTAGTTTTTTTCAAAATTTCACCTCCCTATTTCTATTATAATATTACCCCAAAGTAGATACAATAAAAATAAATGTTCTCTTCATATGTTATAATATTCCTTACGCCATAAAATAGTCCTATATAGACATAATAGCATAAAACCTGGAGTAAAACTCCAGGTCTATTTTAAAATCTCTCTTGCTATTTTATTAACTGTATTGCCATCAGCTTTTCCTTTCACCTTTGGCATTACAGATTTCATCACTAATCCAATATCTTTCATGGATTCTGCATTAACTTCAGCTATGGTTGAAACAACAATTTCTTTAATTTCTTCTTTAGTAAGTTGTTTAGGTAAATATTCAAGTAAAATGTCCATTTCTTTTTGAGTTAAATCAACTAAATCTTGTCTTTGTCCTTTTTTAAAATCCTCAATAGCATTCTTTTTTTCTTTTAACTGTTTAGATATTATTTCTAATATTTTTTCATCCTTTAGTTCAATTCGTTGATCAACTTCTATTTGTTTAATAGCTGCTCTAACCATAGTAATAGTATTTTTCCTAACAGTATCTTTATTTTTCATGGAAGTCTTTAAATCTTCCATAAGCTTTTCTTTTAAGGCCAATAAATTCACCTTCTTATTAATATCTTGCTTTTTTCCTTCTAGCTGCCTCAGATTTTTTCTTACGCCTTACACTTGGCTTTTCATAATGCTCTCTTTTCCTATATTCGGAAAGAACACCAGAACGGGCGCATTGCCTTTTAAATCTTTTCAGTGCATTATCTAGAGATTCGTTTTCTCCTACTTTAATTTCTGCCATCGACTTCTCCCTCCCCTCTTCCACTGCAAGAGTGCTCCCATATTATCTATGGAAATCGGAATTCAATACTAAATCATTATACATTAAGTTTTGAAATTCTGCAACTAATATTTAACCTGGAGGCCATGAAAACTTACGCCCTCCTAATACATGAAAATGGATATGAGAGACAGTCTGTCCTCCAAATGCACCACAATTATTTACAATCCTATAACCATCTTGGTCAATTCCTTGTTTTTTAGCTAAATCTTTAATAGTCAAAAATATATGGCCTATTAAACTAGAATTCTCATCATCTATATAGTTTGAAGATTCTATATGCTCTTTAGGTATTACCAAAAAATGAATAGGTGATTGAGGATTAACATCTTTGAAGGCAATAACCTTATCGTCTTCGTATATAATTTCAGAAGGTATTTCTTTATTTATTATTTTACAAAATATGCAATCACTCATACTTTCACCTCCTCTATTACCTTATACATAATATATTCTATAAAAATTTTATAATTCCTCTATTTTTCCTATTAAAATATCATTTTCTTTACCAATAATTTTTACAGGTAATATTTTCCCTTGCATTTCATCTTCAGACTCTACTTTTACTCTAATATAATTGGTTGTATAACCTTCTACAAATCCATTTTCACCTTCTTCAAAAAGTACATATATAGTTTTACCTATATGTTTTTCATTGAAGGCCTTCATTAATTCATCCCCTAATAGAATTAGGTTTTCACTTCTTTGATGTTTAATACTGCCATGAATTTGGTTTTTAAATTTGCTTGCAGGAGTACCCTTCCTTGGAGAATACTTAAATACATGGATTCTTGAAAATCCAATATTCTTAACAAAATTATAGGTTTCTTCAAATTCTTCCTGAGTTTCTCCAGGAAAACCTACTATAATATCCGTTGTAATTCCTGCATTTGGCATATAATCTCTTATAATATTTACAATACCTTTAAATTCCTCACTAGTATACTTTCTATTCATCCTTTTTAGTACAGTATCACTACCACTTTGCAGTGATAGATGGAAATGGTCGCATAGTTTTTTTGTATTTACTGCTCTTTGCATAAATTCTTCATCTATAAAAGTAGGCTCAATAGAGCTTAACCTTATTCTTTCTATTCCATCAATTTTAGATATTTCTTCTATAACATCTATTAATCTTAAATCGTTTAAATCTTTCCCATAAGAGGTTACATGAATTCCTGTAAGTATAATTTCTTTAAATCCCACATTAGCTAATCTTCTTGATTCAATCAATATGTCATCTAATTCTCTACTACGTATGGGACCTCTAGCATAGGGAATTATACAATAACTACAAAATTGATTGCATCCTTCCTGAATCTTTATATAAGCTCTAGTCTTGTCTTTTAAATCAGCTACATTAAGTCTTTCAAATTTTTTATGGTCCCTTATGCTTTTTACAATATTTATTTTCTTATTATTAAATTTAGCTTCTTCACACAAATCTACTATCCTATTTCTATCAGTAGTACCTATAACAATATCTACACCTTCTATTTCTTCTACTTCCTCTGGTGCTACTTGGGAGTAACATCCTACAGCTACAATTATTGAATCCTTGTTTGTCTTTTTTGCCCTTCTAATAAACTGTCTAGATTTTCTATCTCCAAGATTAGTAACTGTACATGTATTTATTATATATATATCAGCTTTCTCAT
Organism: Clostridium sp. Cult2; assembly: GCF_021655075.1. Classification (GTDB taxonomy): domain Bacteria; phylum Bacillota; class Clostridia; order Tissierellales; family Tepidimicrobiaceae; genus Schnuerera. The sequence goes on along the minus strand of NZ_PPXX01000105.1, from coordinate 4,979 downwards.
TATTGTTTACTATTTCATAACCTCTTTTTTCAAATAATTCTTCCATAGCTTCAGTTTCATACTGGTTTACCTTACATCCTAAAGTATAGAATGCTACTTTATTCATATTCTCACTCCTAAATCTCCAAGTTCATATAGAGCAATTGATATCACTACAAGACCTGCAGTTTCAGTTCTAAATATTCTTGGTCCTAAAGTTACTGGTTTCCCTCCAATTATTTTAATAGTATCTATCTCTTCTTCTTCAAAACCACCTTCTGGTCCTATTATTATATGAATTTTCCCATATTTAATATCCTTCAATGCTTCTTTTAACGTATGAACTTCTTCCTTTTCATAAGGAACTATAATATTTTTTTCCCCTTTTAATACATCTATCATCTCATTATAGCTAATTACATTATTAACTAAAGGTATATAATCTCTTTTACTCTGCTTAGCTGCTTCCTCAGCTATAGCTTTCCATCTATCTACCTTTTTTTGCTCTTTCTTTCTGTCCTTAATTTTAACAACAGTTCTATTGGTAATTAGGGGGTATATCTCTTTTACACCTATTTCCGTACATTTTTGAACAATATAATCCATTTTATCCCCTTTAGCAATTCCTTGATAAAGGACAACATCAATTGGTGGTTCATTTTTCCCTTGAAAAATATTTAATACTGAAAGAATAATACTTTCAGGATTTATCTCTAATATTTCACATATATAATTTTTGCCTTCACACACTATTTCTATTTTGTCTTTGTATTTTAGTCTTAAAACATCCTTGATATGTTTAACATCTTTCCCTAATATTTCAATTTTATTTCCCATTATTTGATTTTTAGATACGAAAAATCTATTCATATATTCACCTTATTTCAAAGTGCTTACTATTAGTGCCCATTCATCCATATATTTTATTTCTAAAACTTTAAACCCATTTTCACTTAATTTTTTCTCCACCATATCTACTTTCTCCACAATTATCCCTGAAGCAATAAAAATTCCTCCCTCTAAAAGATAATTTTCAATCTGGTCTATTATATCAATAATTACTTCTGCAATAATATTGGAGACAATAATATCTGCTTTCTCGCTTATTACATTGAATAAATTTCCTCCTCTTACTTCAACAGAGTCCTGAACCCCATTTAATCTAATATTTTCATTGCAGACCTTAATGCACATTTCATCTAAATCTACCCCTATTACCTTTTCTGCTCCTAGCTTAGCTGCTACTATGCTGAGTATCCCACTTCCACAACCTATATCTAGTACAACCTGACCTTTTCTTACATACCCTTCTAATGCTTCAATGCACATCATAGTAGTTTCATGGGTTCCAGTCCCAAAGGCCATTCCAGGGTCAAGTTCAATTATAATTTCACTTTCCTTTTTTTCATAATCTTCCCAGGTTGGCTTTATCACAATTTTTTCACCGATTCTTATAGGTTTATAATACTTTTTCCAGGCTTCTGCCCAATCTTTTTCATATACTTCCTTTAAAGTGACTTCTCCCAAGCTTTTGCCTGTTATGTCATAGGGAATTCTTTCAATATTATCTCTGACAAGCTCAATCTTATCTAAAAGATTATTATCTTCTGGGAAGTAGGCTTTAATTATTACTCCTTCATAATCCTGTTTTATAAGCTCTGGATCTATAAAATCCCAATTCTCTTCCGATTGCTGAAAAGCTAAAATATCATTGGGATCTTCTATAGCCAAACCTGTAACCCCCAAATCATACATTATATTGGTTACCAACTCTTCCGCCTCAGTAGTAGTTTTGATTTGAACTTCAACCCATTTCATAACCCTTCACATCCTTTTATTGAATCTCAGAATATTATACCCTAAAATAAAGGAAATTACCATATCCTAAAAAAACAATCACTCCTTCATTGAGTGATTGCCTAGTTTCCAAATGCATCTTTCATCTTGTCAAAAAATCCTTTTTTACTCTCTTTATGGATTTCTCCACTTTCTTTAGCAAACTCTTTTAATAATTCTTTTTGCTTTTCTGACAATTTTTTAGGAACCTTCACTTCTACTTGGAAATACAAATCTCCTTTTCCAATACCTTTCACATTAGGAACTCCTCTGTTTTTAAGTCTAAATCTGGTTCCAGTCTGAGTGCCCTCTGGTATAAAAAAGGGCTCTTTTCCTTCAAGAGTTGGTATTTCAATCTCTGCTCCTAAAGCAGCCTCAGTAAAAGATATGGGAACTGTAAAGTATATATCATTTCCTTTTCTGTTAAATATACTATGTTCTTTTACATTTATATAGATAAATAAGTCTCCTGATGGACCACCTCTATCCCCAGCTTCTCCTTCTCCTCTAACGGAGATAATTGAACCTGTATTCACGCCAGCAGGTACTTTTACTTTAATCTTTTTAGTTTTTATTTCCTTTCCCGTTCCTGAACAAGTATTACATTTTTCTTTAATAATTTCTCCTGTACCATCACATTGGTCACAAGTAGCAACTCTAACAAATTGGCCAAGAGGAGTTTGTTGAGCATATCTTACTTCTCCAGAACCATTACATTTTCCACAAGTCTCTTTTTGGCTACCTGGTTTTACACCAGTACCATCACAGGTTTTGCAGGATTCGGATTTTCTAATCTGAATTTCTTTTTCTATTCCAAAAACTGCTTCTTCAAACTCTAAGTTTAAATTATATCTTAAGTCAGCTCCTCTAACAGGACCTCTTCTTCTAGAGGTGGTTTGACCAAAACCATCACCGAATATATCAAATATGTCCTCAAATATATCTCCAAAGCCACCAAACCCTTGACCATAACCTGCCTGACCATTGACCCCTTCAGGACCAAAGGTATCATACCTTCTCCTCTTTTCTGGATTGCTTAATACCTCATAGGCTTCGTTAACCTCTTTAAATTTTTGTTCTGCCTCTTTATCATTAGGATTTAAATCAGGATGATATTTTTTTGCTAACCTTCTAAAGGAAGATTTTATCTCATCTTGACTGGCATCTTTTGATACGTTGAGTATATCATAATAATCTTTCAACTAATATCACCAACCTTTATTTACTCCTATCATAGTTTATCAAAAATCAAAGCTAAATCCAAGAGATTTAGCTTTGATTTTTAAAATAATTATTCATCATCCATGACTTCAAAATCTGCGTCTACCACATCATCATCTTTGGTATGATCAGCTCCCCCAGGTTCAGCGCCTTGTCCTTGAGCTTGATCATATATTTTTTGAGAAATATTATAGAATTCTTGAGTTAGTTCTTCCGTTTTCTTCTTAATTTCCTCTATATTATCTCCCTCTAATGCCTTTTTCAATGCATTTAATTTTTCTTCGACCTTTGATTTTTCATCATTGGAAATTTTTCCTTCCAAGTCCTTCAATGTTTTCTCTGTCTGATAAACCATTGAATCGGCATTGTTCCTAACCTCTATTTCTTCTTTTTTCTTTTTATCTTCTTCAGCAAATTTTTCTGCTTCTTTAACCTTTTTATCAATATCATCGTCTGATAGATTTGTTGAAGCTGTAATCGTAATTCTTTGCTCTTTACCTGTACCCAAATCCTTAGCACTTACGTTAACAATACCATTTGCATCTATATCAAAAGTTACTTCTATTTGAGGTACTCCCCTTGGTGCAGGTGGTATACCAGTTAATTGGAATCTACCTAAAGTAATATTGTCATTAGCCATTTGTCTTTCTCCCTGTAAAACATGAATGTCTACAGAGGTTTGATTATCTGCTGCTGTAGTGAATATTTGAGATTTCTTCGTTGGGATAGTAGTATTCCTTTCAATTAACCTAGTTGTTACTCCACCTAAAGTTTCTATTCCTAAGGATAATGGAGTTACGTCTAATAAAAGTAAATCCTTAACCTCTCCACTTAAAACTCCACCTTGTATTGCAGCTCCAATAGCTACACATTCATCTGGATTTATATCCTTTTGTGGATCTTTACCTATTAATTTTTTAACAGCCTCTTGTACTGCAGGTATTCTCGTTGAACCACCTACAAGTAGTACTTTTTCTATATCCCCTGCTGAAAGCCCAGCATCTTTTAATGCTAATCTAATTGGTTCCATTGTTTTCTCTACTAAATTAGAAGTCAATTCGTCAAACTTAGCTCTTGTAATATCCATATTCAAATGTAATGGACCAGAAGCCGTTGCAGTGACAAAAGGTAAATTAATATTAGTTGATACTACAGATGATAATTCTTTCTTTGCCTTTTCTGCAGCTTCTTTCAATCTTTGTAAAGACATACTATCTTGTCTTAAATCTACTCCATTCTCCCTTTTGAATTGTTCAGCTATATAATCAATTATTGCTTGATCAAAATCGTCTCCGCCTAGATGATTGTTTCCTCTTGTAGATAGTACTTCAAATACTCCATCACCTATTTCCAATATGGAAACGTCAAAAGTTCCACCACCTAAGTCAAAAACCATAATCTTATTTTGCCCTTCGCCTTTATCTAATCCATAAGCAAGAGCTGCAGCTGTTGGTTCATTTATAATTCTTTTTACATTTAATCCAGCAATTTTTCCAGCATCCTTAGTTGCTTGTCTTTGACTATCTGTAAAATATGCTGGTACAGTAATTACTGCATCTGTGATAGTTTCTCCTAAATAATTTTCTACATCCATTTTGATTTTTTGCATTATCATAGCAGATATATCTTGCGGAGTATAGTCCTTACCATCTATATTCTTTTTATAATCCTTACCCATCTCTCTTTTAATGGAAGTTATTGTCCTATCTGGATTTGTAATTGCTTGTCTTTTAGCAGTTTCTCCAACCAATCTTTCTCCATCCTTAGTAAAAGCTACCACTGATGGTGTAGTTCTATTCCCTTCTGCATTAGGAATTATAATAGGTTCTCCACCTTCCATAACAGCTACACATGAGTTAGTGGTTCCTAAATCGATACCAATTATTTTTCCCATATAAATTCCTCCTTAAAATTATTTACTTAGCTACTTTAACCATACTAGG
>NZ_PPXX01000104.1 GCF_021655075.1 Clostridium sp. Cult2 | reverse complement strand
TTTTCTATTAATAGGTATTCAGCATATATATACAATAGAATACCTCCTTTATATGAAATTCTTATACTAAAAGCTTATTCAATAAATATAATATTTATGTCTATTATATATAATCATCAAGTAAAAATTTGTCATTATTTAATAATAAAAAAAACGTATCTCAGCATCGAGAAACGTTTTTTGACATTTATTTCATAAAAAATTATTTATTTTTTTTCCTTAAAAAAGGCGGAATATCTAAATCATCCAATTGGAAATCTTTAGCTGCAGCACTTTCTTCTTCAATATTAAACTCAAAAGTTTGATCTGTTCTTCTTCTCCTTTCGATATCAAATCCTGTCGCTATTACTGTTATTTTTATCTCATCTTTTAATGTTTCATCTACCCCTGCACCAAAGATAATATTAGCATCTTGATCAACAGCTTGTCTTATTAAATCAGCTGCTTCATTGACTTCAAATAGTCCTAGGTCTTCTCCTCCAGTAATATTTAACAATACAGCTTTAGCTCCATCAATGGAAGTTTCTAATAATGGACTCTTGATGGCTTGCTTTGCAGCTTCTACGGATCGGTTTTCACCAGAAGCCTTTCCAATTCCCATATGGGCTATACCACGGTTATACATTATGGTTTTTACATCAGCGAAATCCAGATTTATTAAATTGGGAACAGCAATTAAATCTGAAATGCCTTGTATTCCCTGCTTAAGTACTTCATCCGCCATTAAAAAAGCTTGTACCATAGTAGTTTTCTTTTCAGCTACTTGAAGTAATCGATCATTTGGTATAGTTACTAAAGTGTCTACTTTTGTTTTTAATTCCTCTATGCCTTTTTCAGCATGAATTAACCTTCTTCTTCCTTCAAATGTAAAAGGTTTCGTAACAACTCCCACAGTAAGTATCCCTAGTTCTTTTGCTACTTCAGCAATTATAGGTGTAGCTCCTGTACCTGTACCACCACCCATGCCTGCTGTAATGAAAATCATGTCTGCACCTTTTAAAGCTTCAGTAATTTCATTTCGATTTTCTTCAGCTGCCTTCATGCCTATCTCGGGATTAGCACCAGCACCTAATCCTCTGGTCAGTTTTTCCCCTATCTGTAATTTATGCTCTGCTCTTGATGAATAAAGGGCTTGTCTATCAGTATTGACTGCAATAAAATCAATTCCTCTAACCCCACAATCGATCATTCTATTTACAGCATTATTTCCTCCACCACCCACACCAACCACTTTTATCTTTGCAAACTCTTCAACATCTACATCAAAATCAAACATAGATTTAACCCCCTTATCAATTAGTTAAAAACCTTTCATTAATCTTGAATATTAATATGCTTCAATTCCTAGAATCTTTAATAATAAATAGCACCAGCGTAAATACTACAGTTTAGATATCATCCTTGGTTTTTAAATCTCTTTTTAATCAAAATACGTCTAATACTTGCAAAGTTTTCAAATAACCTCCCTCCAAATGTGAAGATTGCAGCATAATATAGTGGGACACCAAGTCTATCTCCAATATAAGCTAAAAAGGCTGCTAGGATTGCATTACCAAAAAAACCAGACATAAAAATACCTAAATCAAATTTCCTCTCCAAATTTGCTCTGATTCCTCCAAAAACGGAATCCAAGCAGGCTAAAATGGCCACTGAAATATATAAAGAATATTGAACATTATAAGTATATGGTAATATAAGGCCTATTGCTATTCCAATCAATATACCTATTGAAGCAAAAAACATATTAATCACCTTCTTTTGATGGTTTTGCATATTTAAAATTAAATCTTCCATTATATTTTGGAATTATTATATTATCTTCTATAGTAGTTTCTATATATATTTGATCTATAGTCTTTAAGGCATAACCGTAGGTGTTAGGAGCATTTATGGCTGCATTTAATAATTTTGGTTCACCAATAGCTTTTATATAAAATGGTGTTCCTACACTTCTTCCATTTATCCTTATTATAGGGCCGCCACATTTTATTTCAGATATAGATAATACTCTCTGATTATTAATACTTATTGCTTCAGCTCCAGCACTTCTTAAATCGTTTATTATCCTTAGAACATCTGCATCATGAATTAAATCTAAGTCATATTCCTGACCAAAAGCTTCTTCTGACATATTATCTTGCATTTTGATTGCTATTCCTGGACCTTGAACATCTTCAAAGCCTGCAGCTAATTTATTTTTATTCAATTCAGAGTGCAAAATATCTATAATATTTTCATCACCGCTAGCTATGCTTTCAAGCATATTAATTTGATTGTTTTTACTATCTATCATTATTTTAAGTTCCTCAATTTCTTTATTCACTGCATTTATCTCATTTTTAGTAGCTTGTATTGAATTCAACGTAACTGGTGCAAAAATGGGTATATTCTGCTTGAACTGGATTGCTATAAAAATACCCAATAATAGAGAAAAAGCAAAAACTACTAAATTAGGTTTATTTATTCTTTTCATATAAATCCCCCAAATTTTAATTGGACTCTCCTTCTACAGGTTGTGAATAGACAAATTCTATTAGTTTTCTATATTTTGGTATTTTTATATTCTTTTCTTTAGCTAAAAGTACATTATAATCATAGTATTTCAATGTCCAAACAATTCCTCTCTTAATTGATAAGGCTGATTCTAAAGTTTCTGGATTTCCAATGGCCTTAATTACGATTGGCGAATTAATTGAAACTCCATTTATCTCTATATGATCTCCTGCTCTTTCTATCTCAGTAAAGGCAGTATATCTTTGATCATTAATCGAAATGGCCTCCGCTTCAGCCGCATTTAAAACACTAATAGTCTGAAGTATCAAATCTAAATCATCTACAATGCTATATTCTATTCCAAATTGCACGTCAGCAGGTGGCTCTTGGATTTCTAAAACTATTCCAGGACCTTCTAAGTCAACATAGCCTGCCAATATTCTATACTTCTCCAAATCTTTATATAGATTTTCAGCATAGACGTTATTATCCACTTCACCTTTTTCATATTGTTTTATCTTGTTTTCAGCTTCATTCAAAGCATTTAAAGCTGTGTCTCTTTCTTCTTGGGCTTTCTTTAAATCTATAGCCAATTGTTGAGCTCTCTGGGTTGGTAAAACCCCTTCCCCAACAGTATTACTAACGGTTTTAAATTGTATAGCTAAAATAATGCCTAAAAATAAGGAAACTAATGTAATAGCTATTTGACCATTTTTCTTTTTCATACAATTCCCCCTACCTATCATCTGTGACTACTATTGGATTATTACCTTTGTTTAGTAATATTTGTTTAACCCTTATATCTTTTTTTCCTATATCATCTAGTATATTATTTAGGAAGCTCAATTTATATTTTACATTATCTAAAGGTCCAAAAGCAACCTTAATACCATCTTTTAATTCAATCATTGTATTATTATTATCGGTAAAATTTACATATTTCATTAATAATAAAAGATTTGATTTTTCACAATAAGTGATAAACTCTTTAATACTATCCCTTTCTAATAAATTAAATATATTATTCCCTACCTCCAAATCAGTAAATTCCAAACCAAATATTTGAGGTAAATTAACTTCTTCAATCTTATCTGCTATGGTCAATATATATCCTTCATCATCTATAAAAACGTAAGAGCCTATATAAGATATTATTGCAATTTCTTGTCTTTCATCTATCTCAATAATTATATCCTTTGGAAACCTTCTTTTTATCTTAGCTTCTTTAATATAAGGTAATCTTTCCAAGCTTTCTTTGCCTCTTTTTCTGCTTATTTTAAAAATATTTTCTCCCTTATTACACATAGAAGCCTGTACAACTTGCTCATAACTCATCTTATTGATTCCAACAACCTTTATGCTTCTTATATTAAAAAAATCAGTTTTAAAAACAAATAAGTAAAGCAGTATTATTATTAAAACAAATAAAAGTAATTTTAGTATTCTCTTTCTCTTCTCGATTCTTCTTTTAGAATTTTTCTTATTTTTCATTTGTTAACCCACCTATTCGCTTGTCCTAAACATAGGTAGCAGCTAAAGCTGCTGTTAATCAATCTTTCTAATATCAGCGCCTAATTGTTTCAATTCCATGTGGAAATTTTCATACCCTCTTTCAATATGATACATATTTTCCACCTCAGTAACCCCTCTTGCTGCTAAACCTGCTAAAACAAGGCATGCTCCTCCCCTTAAATCCTTTGCAGTAGTCTTTGCTCCTGTCAATTCTTTTACGCCCTTAATTATTGCTACTTTACCAAATATTTTAATATTTGAACCCATTCTAATTAACTCTTCAGCATGTTTAAATCTATTTTCAAATACTGTCTCTGATATGATACTTGTACCATTTGCAATACTTAATAAGGCCATCATTTGTGCCTGCATATCAGTAGGAAATCCAGGGTAAGGTAATGTTTGAATCATTTCAATTGAATTAATTTTTTTTGGTCCTATTACTTTTAAAGAATTATTATCGCTATATATTAAACTACCTGCTTCTTTTAATTTTGCAATAATGGCTTGTAAATGATCGATAATAATATTTTTTACAACTACTTCACCTTCAGTTATTGCAGAAGCTATCATAAAAGTTCCCGCTACTATTCTATCTGGTATAGTATTATGGGTTACATTAGTAAATTTTTCTACTCCATCAATAATAATTACACTTGTACCAGCACCATTTATCTTTGCTCCAGCCTTGTTTAAAAAGTTTTGCAAATCAATTATCTCAGGTTCCCTTGCAGCATTACGAATTATAGTAGTTCCTTTAGCTTTCACAGCTGCTAACATAATGTTTTCCGTGGCACCAACACTTGGATAATCAAGCTGTATCTCGTTTCCTTTTAGTCCTTTAGTCCTACAATGTATAAACCCATGAGATTCTTCTATCTCTGCACCTAATTCTTTTAATGCTTTAAGATGCATATCAATTGGTCTAGGCCCAATTTCACAGCCGCCTGGATAAGAAATCACAACTTCCCCAGTTCTAGATAACATAGCTCCCATAAATATTATTGATGATCGCATTTCTCTTACTAATTCCTCAGGAATTTTAATATTATTTAAGGGTTTTGAATCCACCCAAATCATTTTATCCATTTTTTTTACACTACAACCAAGGGATAATAGTATTTTCTTCATAATTTCCACATCTCTAAGATCAGGAACATTGAAAATTGTACTTTCATTAGCTCCTATAACAGTAGCGGCTAAAATAGGTAAGATTGCATTCTTTGCCCCAGAAATGCTAATTTCTCCAGTTAATCTATTGCCCCCAGTTACAATTATTTTCCCCATTATCGCACCTCCAAATATGACTAAATAGACGTATATGAACATATTATGCATATTAATTGGAAGTGTGACAAAGTAATTATCTAGTTAATTCGTCTATAATATTGACAATTTTTTCTGTTGCATCTATCCTACCTAAAGATTGGCTTTTTTTACTCATTTCCCTAAGTTTAGCCCTGTCCATAACAATATTATGAATAGCTTCATTTAGACCTTCTCCAGTCAAATCCTTTTCTAAAATTAAATGAGCAGCACCATTTTCACTAAAAGCTTTTGCATTATATTCTTGATGATTTTCAGCAGTATAACCTTTTGGTATCAATATGCTTGGTACACCAATAGCAGAAATTTCTGCTAAAGTAATAGCTCCAGCACTAGTAATAACTAAATCTGCTACATTATATCCCTTAAGAATGTCATAAAAATATGGTAAAACTCTTATATTCTGTTTGATGTCTAATTTTTCCATTTTTAACCTATTTGTAAATTCTTCATAAAACCTTTTTCCTGTTACATGGATAATTTGCAAATTATCATTAAATATATTTTTTTTAATCACATAAAACATGGCTTCGTTTAATTTTTTCTGACCACCACTACCACCAAAAGAAAGTATAAAAGGTACATTAGGATGGATATTTAAATCCTTATAAGCTTGTTTTTTATCAATATCCATTATGCTTTTTCGTATTGGATTACCTGTAATAATTGTTTTATCTGGATATTTGAAATACTTCTTTGATTCCTTGAAAGTTATAAGAACCTTGTCTACATATCTAGCAAGAATTTTATTGGTAATACCCGGAAAAGCATTTTGCTCATGGATTACTGTAGGAATTTTTTTTCTACTAGCCATGTACACCACAGGCCCACATACATAGCCTCCAGTTCCTATTACTACATCTGGATTAAACTCTTTAATAATCTTATTCGCATCCATTAGACCCAGAAACAATTCTTTGACAGCTTTAAATGAATTTAGATTGATTTTTCTAGGCATCCACATAACTCTAATGGTTTTAAAATTAAAACCCTCTTTTGGAATTAATTCACTTTCAAGTCCTTTTTCAGTTCCAACATATAAAATTTCTGCTTCCTTATGTCTATTTTTTATCTCCCAAGCTATTGCCAAAGCTGGATAAATATGTCCTCCGGTTCCTCCTCCAGTTATAAGATATTTCATGATTTCAACTCCTATCCAATTTTACATATCTTGATATATTTAATAGAATACCTACCGATGACATATATAGAATCAATGATGTTCCTCCATAACTAACAAAAGGTAGTGGAATTCCAGTTGTTGGTATGGACGATGTTACAACTGCAATATGGATTAAAGATTGAATTGTAATTAATGCAACTATACCTGTAGCTAATAAACATCCAAATAAATCATTTACATTTAAAGCTATCCTAATCCCTCTCCAAATGAGTACCATAAATAATAAGATTACAGTTAATGCACCTAAAAATCCTAATTCCTCCCCAATAATTGCAAATATAAAATCATTATGTGGTTCTGGAATATAGAAAAACTTCTGTCTACTTTTACCCAAGCCTAATCCAAATAATCCACCAGACCCTAAGGCATATAGAGACTGAACTGCTTGCCATCCAGTATCTATTTTGTCTGCAAAAGGGTCTAAAAAAGCTGTTAATCTTTTCATTCTATATTCATTTTCATCACTGAAAATTGCCATCACTAATCCAGCAGAAGCTCCTATTATCATTAATAACAAATGACTAATTTTCATTCCAGCTACAAAGAAAATACTCATTAAAGTCATGGCTAAAGTTACTGTTGTACCTAAATCCTTTTGTAAATATATCATCCCACAGGATAAACCAATAATTAGTACAGTAGGGATAGTAGATTTTTTAAAATCCTTTATTATATCCTTCCTTTTAGATAAAAAAGCTGCTAAAAAGATAATAGCTCCCAACTTTATTACATCTGAAGGCATAAAGGTTGTAAAACCTAAATTAACCCATCTTCTTGCTCCTTTTTTAACAATTCCTAAGGGAGTAAATATTAAAAGACCACTTAGCAATGAAACAATATATATTAGCCAAGACATCCTTTTAATGATTCTATAATCAAAATTCATAAAGAAAAGCATTGCAATTAATCCTAAAATAGATGCAAATATTTGTTTCTTTAAAAAATGGTATCCATCATTAAAAGATTTTATGCCTTCTGGCCAAGATGAACTAAAAACCATTATTATTCCTATAAATACTAGGAGTAATGTTGCTAAAAGTAGAGTGAAGTCACAAGCTCTTTTTTTAACCTTTTTAGCCATTTTAGTCCTCCCTTAAGTTATATACACAATTTTTAAAATCATTTCCTCTCACTTCAAAACTACTATACATATCCCAAGATGCACAAGCAGGTGATAATAATATGTTATCTCCACTTTCTGCTAATTCATAGCTTTTTATAACTGCATCTTTCATACTATTTACTATATATATATTATTGAATCCATATTTTATTGCAGTATTCATTATTTTTTCTTTAGTTTCTCCTAATAATACAATGGATTTTACTTTATCCTTAAAGGATAGAATAAAATCATCATATTCACTTCCCTTATCATGACCTCCCGCTATTAATATAATGGGAGATTCAACAGCCTCTACTGCTTTTATACTTGCTTCAGGATTAGTCCCTTTAGAATCATTATAAAATTTAATCCCATTAATAGTATCTACATACTCAATTCTATGTTCAACACCAGGAAAAGTTTTAAGTATTTCATTCATTAATCTAATATCTAGTCCCATAATCCAACCTATAACAACGCTAGCGAGAACATTTTCCAAATTATGCTTTCCTAACATCTTTATTTCATTAACTCTTATGACCTTTTCTATTTCATTACCATCATCTATTACTACATACCCATCCTCTATATATATTCCCTTTGAAAGTTTACTCTCAACACTAAACCATATAATATTGGATTTGATTTCTTTTTCCATACTCTTTAGCAATTTATCATCATAATTTAGAACAGTATATTCATTTTTTGATTGATTAGCAAATATTTTTTTCTTTGCTTCAATGTAATTATCTAGAGTACCATGCCAATTCAAATGATCTGGTGTAATATTTAAAATTAAACTTATTTTAGGGTTGAACTTTATCGTATTTGCCAATTGGAAACTACTTGCTTCAATAACAAATATATCTTCTTTAGAAGAATTAACAATATCCCATAGAATTCCAACACCAATATTTCCTGATACATGTGTAGAAAATCCAGCTTTTTTGAAATATTCTCCAACCAAAGTAGTTGTAGTAGTTTTCCCATTTGTTCCAGTAATAGTAATAAAATTGCTATCGGGACTAATCCTATATGCTAATTCCAAATCCGTAATCACTTCTATATCTTTTTTATCAGCTTCTTTAATAATATCCAAATTTGCTGGTATTCCTGGGCTTTTAACTATCAAATCTATGCCCTTTAAAGGAACATCATTAGTTCCTAAAAATAAATCTATATCTAAATGCTCTATTTGTGAAAGATTATCTATTAAATCCTTTTCATCTTTTAGATCACTAATAGATACTTTTGCTCCCAATTTATTCAAAGCTTTAACAGTTGATACTCCACTAATACCTAGACCTAATATTAGTACATTTTTATTCTTTAAGTTCATGATTACACCTTGCTTTCTATTAGTTTAAACTTGCCACACCTATTAAACATAGCATGACAGTAATACTCCAAAATACAATTACTACTTTAGTTTCTTTCCACCCTTTTTGTTCAAAATGATGATGAAGAGGGCTCATCAAAAATACTCTTTTCCTTGTAAGCTTAAAAGAGACAACTTGAATAATTACAGATAAAGCTTCAGCAAAATATATACCCCCCACTATTGGAATCATCAAAGGTAAATTTAATAATATTGCAATAGCAGAAACAGCTCCACCTAAAGCCATTGAACCAGTATCTCCCATGAATATCTTTGCTGGATAAGCATTATATATTAAAAATCCAAGACATGCTCCAGTTAGAGCAGCTGAAAAAATTGAGATGCTATCCATCCCCCAATTTAAAGCAACTAATCCAAAGAAAGATAAAACTATTAAAGTAACTCCTGAAGCTAATCCATCTAATCCATCTGTTAAATTCACACTATTTACTGTACCAACAACTACAAAAGCAATGAAAGGTACATATAACATCCCTAAATCTAAATATCTATTACTAAAAAAGGGAATAATAACCTTGGTTCCTAACATAGATGTATTCGATTGATAAAGAGCTAATAAAGTAGCAAAGAATATTTGCCCAATTAATTTTTGATAAGCCTTCAATCCTAAAGACCTTCTATTTCTAATTTTCATATAATCATCAATAAATCCAATAAGACCAAAACCGATGGTGGATATTAGTAAAACATACATATCACTATTTAGTAGTCCTGAACTTATTGTAGTAATAAGTAATGCAATTATTATTATTATGCCCCCCATAGTTGGAGTACCAGATTTAGATAGATGGGTTTTAGGTCCATCATCTCTTACATTTTGACCAATATTGAGTTTTTTTAATATTGGAATTATTATAGGTCCTAAAAAAGCAGTTATTATAAATGATATAATAACAACTCTAATAATATCTAAGTATTCAACCATTTGTTTTCTCCTCTCTCGTATCTATTGCTATTATTTTTTCGAATTATTAAGTATATCTAATACTATTTGTTTTTCATCAAAAGGGATGATTTTATCCTTAATTATAGTATAGGTTTCATGTCCCTTTCCAGCCAATAATATTATATCTTTTGGTTTTGCATTTAATAAGGCGAATTCTATTGCTTCTCTTCTATCAGTAATAGTTACATATTTCCCATTTGCCTTTTCAACTCCTACTATTATATCTTTAATAATTTCATCTGGATTTTCAAACCTTGGATTATCTGAAGTTACTATACATAGATCTGCATGTTTTGCCACGGTCTCTCCCATAGTAGGCCTTTTGGTTTTATCCCTATTTCCTCCTGCTCCAAAAATAACAATTTTTCTACCCTCAGCAAATTGGTCTATAGTAGTCAAAACCTTCTCTAACCCATCAGGTGTATGAGCATAATCAATTATTACGCTGTAATCCCTATCTATTGGTACTACTTCAAACCGTCCTTTAATACCACTAATGGATTCTATTCCTGTTTTAATGGAATCCAAATCCATATTATATATAACACCACAAGAGGCTGCTGCCAATGCATTGTATACATTAAATCCACCTAATAATTTCAAATTAATGGGAATAGAACCTATTGGAGTATTTAAAATAAAATCTACTCCCTTAGTATTACAAATTACATCTGTAGCATATATATCCCATTTCTTATCAATACCATATGTAATAGTTGGTGTAGAATTATTAATATCATTTAACATTCTCCTTCCAAAAGGGTCATCCCCGTTAATTATATTATATTTTTTTGTTCTATTAAATAGTTTAAGTTTACTACTATAATAATTTTCCATAGTTAAATGATAATCCAAGTGATCTTCAGTAAGATTGGTAAATATACCCACTTGAAAATCCATATATTCTACTCTTTTTAAATCTAAAGAATGGGAAGATACTTCCATAACACAATATTCTGTATTAGCCTCTACCATTTTTCTTAAATGTTCTTGTATAGTCAAAGATTCAGGAGTAGTATTTTTAATATCTACAACTTTATTATCTATTATTGAACCTAGAGTACCAATTAACCCTGTTTTTTTATGCTTTGCATCAAAAATACTCTTTATAAAATATGTAGTTGAAGTTTTCCCGTTAGTACCAGTAACCCCTATTAAATTCAATTCCTTTGATGGTTCCATAAAATATCTAGATGAAATTTTAGCTAAAGCTTCAATTGTATCATCAACTTTAATTAATGTAATATTGTATTTGTTTATTTGAACATCCTTTTCAACTATAATACACGTGGCCCCTTTTTCAACAGCTTCATTTACATAATTATGACCATCTACAGTAAATCCTTCTATAGCAATAAACATATCATTACTGGTAATTTTCCTAGAATCATGTTCAATACCTCGAATATTAATATCCATGGTACCACTAATAACCTCATACTTACAACCTTTCACTAAAGATAATAGTTTCAACTCTCCCCCTGCTTTCATTCATTTTAATATAATGAATTAAAAGGCAACTATAAAAGTCGCCCCTTAATAATATACTCTTTAGTAAATGATAATTCAACTTTTATATAATATTTAATTTTCCCCTTTATCATCTTCATCTAAATATAAATCTATTATAGAACCTTTGGTCACTTCAGTACCTGGCAATGGGAATTGGTCAATTATCATGGAGTTTTCTATGATATTCAAGGATTCAGTTGTATATTTAAACCCCAATTCAGATAATTTTTTGCCAGCTTCTTCTATTGTCATATTTCGCACATCAGGCACTTCTATGGTGTATTCAAATAGTTCTTTTTCTTCTTCAGTAAATTCTGGTTTAATTTCAAGATAAGATAGAGTTTCCTCAATTATCTTACCTGCTACAGGAGCAGCAACACTACCACCATAATAGATACCTTCAGGTTCATCTACAATAACCAATACAGCTATCTTTGGATTTGTAGCTGGTGCCACTGCTACAAATGAACCAATATACTTTCCAGGTGCATATCTTCCATCTATTATCTTTTGAGCGGTCCCAGTTTTCCCAGCCACCTTATATCCTGGTACATAAGCATTGGAACCAGTCCCTTTTGAAACAACACCTTCCATTAAATCCAACATGGTATCTGAAGTTGCCTTGGATATAACCTGTCGTCTAACTTCTGGTTTGTTTTCTATAATAACATTGCCTTCATTATCAATTAACTGTGATACAAGCCTTGGCTTCATTAGATTACCACCATTAGCAATTGCTGATACTGCATTAATTAGTTGTATCGGGGTTACAGCTACTCCATGACCATAAGACATAGTAGCCACATTAATTTCTCTTATTACATCCGTATTAATTGGTATTATTCCTCCTTGCTCACCAGTTAACTCAATACCAGTTTTTTCCCCAAATCCAAAGGCTTTAATATATTTATAAAGTTTTTCTTTTCCTAATCTTCTCCCTAAATCAACAAAAACCACATTACATGAATTTTCAATACCTTCCCTTAAAGTTTGAGCTCCATGAGGATTATACCATCTAGCGCATTTTAAAACTTCACCAGGTATATCTCTTACAAACCCATTACAGTAAAAATTACTATTGACATTTACTATGTTTTCTTCAAGAGCAGCAGCAGCTACTATTGTTTTAAAGGTAGAACCAGGTTCATAAGCATCATTAATTGCAAAATTACGCCACATATCATACCACTCTTTTTTCAATTCCTCATCAGATAAATTTTCCCATACTTTCTTTTCTTCTTCATCTAAAGGTTCCCTAGGATTATTTGGATTATATTGTGGTAAAGTTGTCATTGCAAGTATATCTCCATTATTTGGTTCCATAACTAATATTGAAACGTTTTTGGCTTTATTTGTTATTAAAGATTCCATGGCAGCCTTCTCAACAAAATGCTGTATAGTTTCATCAATAGTTAATACTACATTTAATCCATCTTCCGCATCATAAATCCTTTCCCCATCATAGGGCATCTGTCTACCCTTTGCATCTTCTGTTTTAACCCATCTTCCAGGGGTTCCAGATAGATATTTATCATAGGTCTTTTCAATTCCATATAACCCATAATTGTCTATATCAGTAAAACCAATAATATAACTTGCAAAATCTTCATAAGGATAATATCTTTTATTATCATCAACAACTTCAATTCCTGACAATCCTAAGTTCCTTAATGTTTTAGCTTCTTCTTTGGTTATCCATTGCTTTATCTTTTCCACATTTGATTTTTTTATAATTTTTTCATAAACTACCTTTTCCTCCATGCCTAGTACTTCTGCCACCTGCTTTGCTGTCTCTTCTGGATTTGTTATATCAGCAGGGCTAGCCCATACAGTATAGGAACTAACAGAAATAGCTAATTTTTTCCCATTTCTATCGTATATAATACCCCTTTTAGATTTTATTTCTATGCCCTTTGTCCATTGTTCTAAGGCTCCTTTTTTCAATTCTTCCCCTGTTGCAATTTGAATATACCCTAGTCTTACAATAAGTGAAAAAATCACTACTATAACTACAATAAATATAAATATCAATCTTTTTTTTGAAGAATTACTAGGTACTGCCAAAGCTAACCCCCCTAAAATAAACTCAGTACCAAATTCATAATACTTTTAAATTTTCTCGCTATGGAAAATTCCTCTGTTATATTTAGTTTGTCTGCATAAGATAGTTCATCTATATCTAGATAAACTACCTGTTCTTCTGATGGATAATCCATACCTAGCTTTACCATTGCGTCTTCTTGAATTTTAGAAGAGCTTTTTATAGTTTCTAATTCTGCAACTAGAATTTCCTTCTCTTTTTCTAATTCAATTTTTTGCTTCTCCAATTCTGTAATCTCCAATCTAAGCTTTGTAATATTGGCATATCTATATAGTATAAGCAAAGATAATAATAATCCAATCATTGCAATTCCCATAATAGCCAATCTATACAAAGCTTTATTCTTTTTCTTTCTTGTTACAACTCTTCTTCTAGTTTTTTTCTTTTCTATGTCAATTTCTTCAGGATAATAATAATCAAATTCTTTCTTAGCTACTAACAATTTATTCCTACCCCCTTTGTTTTAGAACTTAAACCCGTTCAGCTATTCTTAACTTTGAGCTTCTAGCTCTGGGATTCTTCCCCACTTCTTCTAAACTTGGTGTTATTGGTTTCCTTGTAATTATATTAATCTCTTTTTCCTTATCACAGACACATATTGGAAACTCAGGTGGACATATGCAATCTCTGTTTAATTCTTTAAATTTCTCTTTTACAATTCTGTCTTCTAGGGAGTGAAAAGTAATTATACATAACCTTCCTCCTTTGTTAAGCAATCTACACATTGTAGGTATGCTCCTTTCCAATACATCTAACTCTCTGTTTACCTCTATCCTAATAGCTTGAAAGGTTCTCTTAGCAGGGTGGTGACCTTCCATTCTAACCTTTTTAGGTATAGCTTTTTTGATAACATCCACTAAATCCAAAGTGGTATCAATTGATTTCAATTTTCTCTCATTTACTATAAACTCTGCAATGCGTTTTGCCCATCTTTCCTCCCCATAATCCCAAATAACCTTTTCTAATTCTATCTGAGAGTATTTGTTTACTACATTCCATGCTGTAAATTCTTTACTCTTATCCATTCTCATATCTAAAGGAGCATCTTTATGATAGGAGAAACCTCTTTCTTCCTGGTCTAATTGATGAGAAGACACCCCTATATCCAATAAAATTCCATCAACTTTTTCAACTTTCAAATCAGATAATATTTTCTGTATATTAACATAGTTATCATGAACTAATATTGTCTTATCCAAATAATTCTTTAACACTTCTTTTGCTTTTTTTATTGCATTTAAGTCCTGATCAATACCTATTAATTTGCCTGTTGTCAACTTTTTAACTATTTCTAAAGAATGACCAGCACCACCTAAGGTTCCATCTACATAAATTCCATCTTTTTTTATATTTAATCCATCTATTGCTTCTTTTAGCAATACAGGTGTGTGTTCAAATACCAAACCATTCACTCCTCAATATTAAATTCCTAATTCCGCCATTTTTTCAGCGATACTATCATAACTTAAACTATCATCATCATTGTAAGCAATCCATTCTTCTTTGCTCCATATCTCAATTCGGGCAGCCACACCAATAATTACAGCATCTTTCTCTAGTTTTGCATGTTCCCTTAAGTTGCTAGGTATAAGTACCCTTCCTTGTTTATCCAATATACATTCGGTAGCCCCCGCAAAGAAAAATCTTACAAAAGCTCTAGCATCCCTATTTGTAAGTGGTAAAGATCTTAATCTTTTTTCAAGTACCTGCCACTCTTCATTGGGATAAACAAATAGACAGTTATCAAGGCCTTTGGTCATTATAAAATTTGACCCTAGGTCATCTCTAAATTTTGAAGGCATTATTACCCTTCCTTTATTATCAATAATATGTTGGTATTCACCTATAAACATACCGCTCATCCTTTACTGTCCCTTTTGTTATCTTTTACCCCACTTCCTACCACTTTACCCCACATATTATTAATTCTATACCATTTCATTAATTCCTTCTTTAATTTTAAAATATTTTCTTTTTTTTAGTAGTCCTATAGTCCTATTTTTACATTTTACTTCTTTTTGTATTATTATTTGACAATTTTTCGATAACTAAGCAAAAAAAAGAAAAAAAATAGAGGTTTCCCTCTATTTTTATATGAAATGGTTTTTCCTCCTTTTTATGAAAAAATAAATTGTTAAAAATACCGATGCAATACTAATTAACTGGGCTATCCTTATAGGTCCTAGCATTAAACTATCCGTTCTAAGCCCTTCAACAAAATACCTTATAATAGAATATAACATCAGATAAAGTAAAAATACCTCTCCTGAAACTTTAGCCTTATTTCGCCTATACCACAAGAGAAATATAAAAATTAAAAAATTTCCTATGGATTCGTATAAAAATGTAGGATGTACTTTTATTCCATCTACAATTATTCCCCAAGGCAAATCTGTAGGTGTACCATAAGCTTCTTGATTTATATAATTACCCCATCTTCCTATTGCCTGCCCAAGAATTAAACTGGGAGCACATGCGTCAGCTATCTTCCAAAAATCCACTTTCCTTTTTCTAGTAAATATTACTGCAACAATAATAGCTGATATTATTGCTCCATGGATAGCTAAACCTCCACCTCTAAAATGGAATATTTCTACCATATTATTCCTATAATAATCCCAGCTAAAAATCACATAATGCACTCTAGCTCCTATTAATGCTATTGGTATAGCATATAATAAAAGGTCTATCATTGTATCTTCTTCAATCCCTAATCTTTTGGCTTCTTTTAATGCTAAAATAGTGCCTATGACCACTCCAATGGATATCAAAATACCATACCACATAACCTCTATACCAAATACTTTAAATGCTACAGGATTCATCTTTAGTCACCTTCCCTATACTTCTTAATATAGTTAGTATAGCATAAAATTTCTTATTTACCTATAGCAGCCAAATATTAATATACTGAAAAATATAATATTTAATGAGGGACTATTGTATAAATAAAACCCGTTTAGATAACGGGTTATTGTTTATTCTTTTTTTAATTTTTCTATGACCCTATTTATTTCTTTTACATGTTCATCGTAGGAATTGCCATCTATTAAAGATAATATAATATTTTCTATTTGATCAAATATTTTTTTATTGTCTGTTATTAGTACTTGTCTTATCATAGTATCATTTTCCAATACTGTATCAATAATCATTTCCTTGACATCATCAGTCAATTTAGAACCTTCTGCCATTACTAATCCTATAGCCACTACATCATTAAATATAATAGATGTAGCATTATCTATTCCATATAAATTTACCACTAAGTCAGAAATATTTTCAGAGCGTACTAAAATATCGTGATTCTTGCCACCCACATCTAATGCTATTTCCTCTTCTTCATTTTCTTCCCTTGATATATCATCTTTGGTACAGCCATTTATAATGCCACCTATTATTAATACAATAATTAATAATAGTATAACTTTCCTTTTCATATATTTTACCCTCCTCCTATTATATAGTTTTTCAATAATATAAAAATTTATTACAAAATAGAATAATTGATTAATATTTAATCGGTTATCCTATTAATATTATCTCCTTAGTGTTGAATTGAGCATTTATATAATATATAATAATTCTTGTGCAAAGTTTTAGGATTATGAAAGGAAGATATTAATGAAATTAGGAATAGTTGGACTACCAAATGTAGGGAAAAGCACTTTATTTAATGCGTTAACTGCCGCTAAAGCAGAAGCACAAAATTATCCATTTTGTACTATAGAACCTAACGTGGGAATAGTATCTGTTCCAGATAAAAGGCTTGATATGTTAGCTGATTTAGTAAACCCAGAAAAAATAGTACCTGCTACTATAGAATTCTTTGATATAGCTGGACTAGTAAAAGGTGCCAGTAAAGGTGAAGGGTTAGGAAATAAATTTTTATCCCATATTAGAGAAGTAGAAGCAATAGTTCATGTAGTTAGATGTTTCGAAGATGAAAATGTAACCCATGTAGAAGGGAAAATTAGTCCCATTGATGATATTGAAATCATTAACTTAGAACTAATGCTCTCCGATTTAGAAATTGTCAGCAATAGATTTCACAAAGTTGAAAAAATAGTTAAAGGTGACAAATCTTATTTTAAAGAGTTTGAGTTATTAAAAACTATAAAAGATTCTATTGAGAGAGAAAAACCTTTAAGGAGTATTGATTTTACTGAAGAAGAGATAAATTTATTGAAAAGCTTTGGATTGTTATCTTTAAAACCTGTATTATATGTTTGCAATATATCTGAAGAAGACTTGGTTAAAGGTGAAGATAATAAATATGTAAAATCCGTTAAAGAATATGCCTCAAAAGAAAACTCTGAAGTAATTGTAGTTTCAGCAAAAATTGAATCAGAAATATCCCAATTAAACATAGAAGAAAAAAAGGAGTTTTTAGCTGAATTAGGATTAGAAGAATCTGGACTAGATAAGCTAATAAATGCAAGTTATGACCTTTTAGGTCTTATGAGTTTTTTAACCTCTGGTCCTAAGGAAGTAAGAGCTTGGACCATTAAAAAGAACACCAAAGCTCCTCAAGCAGCGGGAAAGATACACACAGATATAGAACGTGGTTTTATTCGAGCAGAAGTTATTAACTATAAAGACCTTTTAGAATGTGGTGGAGCTACCCAAGCAAAAGAAAAGGGACTTGTAAGATCAGAAGGAAAAGATTATATAATACAAGATGGAGATGTAGTACTGTTTAGATTTAATGTATAAACCAAGGAGAGATAATATCCTCCTTGGTTTATCTATTTACAGACCTAGCCATCCTCCTATAAGTATGCCTTTTACCCTTAATTGCAATGGAATATATCATAATATTTTCAGGGGTAGCCATCCCTGGCGACATGCCTGCATCACCTATATGATGAATATCAGTACCTGTCATCTTACTATTTAGGGCAATATTTCTAATAGTCCACTGATCTGCTCCTTCCTGAGAGGTACCTATTGATGTTATAGTCAATTTACCTAAGGAGTGGACATAATCTACTAATTCTTTGACATAATCAACTGTCATTCCCGGTACAGTCCCAGGTGCAGGTATTAGAATTATATCGCTACCTGCTTGGATGAATTCCTTTATCAACTCTTTGCTAATAATATTGGCACCTGATTCCTTTATACTTCCTGAACCATGCATTTTCCCTGATGCAATTATTATTTGGTCTCCGAGAGTATATTTTATCTTACCTATGGCTTTAATAATTTGATTGTTAGAAACTCCTGTCTTAGGATTTCCAGTCAATAATATCATGTCTGCCCCTTGACTTACTAGCTTTTTTACATTTTCAACTGTTGCCAATCTACCCTTTGGCAAAAAAATTCTATCTTGGACTTCTTCATCTAAATCTACTGGTTCTAAATTGACTCCTACCATTCGACCTGTCAATCTTTTTACATTTTCGATAAGCTTAGATGAATCTTTATATGGTATTCCTTCTATTTTGGGATTGTCTATATCATACATATTTAATAAAAGTATATCAGCTCCAAAAGCTGAAGCCAACTCTATATTGCTTACATCCCAGAGAAGTGGCGGAGCTACAGATATAATTTCACTAACAACAGTTCTTCCCTCACCAGCCTTTATACTCAGCAATTTTTCTTTTTTGTTCATGTTTTTGATATCTGATGTATCTAAATCCAATATTCTTTTTACCATCTCTTTCCTCCCTTTGTTCATACTAATGGAATATGGTGACTAAAGACTAGCCACCATATTCTGTTATATCCTTATTATTTTTTGTTTAAAATGTTTAAATTGTTCTTTATCTCATCAGCAATTATTTCAGCTCTTGTGCCAACTATTACTTGAACATTATTAGCGGTAGGTTTTAGTAATCCTGATACACCTAGTTTTTTCAATTCTTCTTCATTAATTAGAGAACTATCATTTACAACTAATCTAAGTCTAGTAATACATGCACTAACTTCTCTAATATTGTCTACTCCACCTAGGGCGTCTATATATGCTACTGCTACACCACTCATTCCTCTTTCCTCTATTAACTCATCTAGGCCTTCCCCTTCTTCATCTACCCTACCTGGAGTGGGTAAATCTAATTTCTTTATTGCAAATACAAATATTAAATAATATATTATTCCAAAAGCCAATCCTACTGGAATTAGTAACCACCCATTAGTCGCTAATTTCATATATAAGAAATAGTCTATGGCACCTGCAGAAAAACTGAATCCGTGTTTTATATTTAGCATGTATGAAACTGCTAAAGCTACTCCTGATAGCAGAGCATGAATAATATATAAGGATGGTGCTAAAAACATGAATAAGAATTCTATAGGTTCAGTAATCCCTGTAAGAAAAGATGTAAATCCTACAGAAAACAAGGCTCCACTTATCTGTTTTCTATTCTCAGGTTTGGCTGTCTTATACATAGCCAAGGCAGCTCCAACTAACCCAAACATCATTATTGGATAAAAACCTGCCATGAATACTCCTGCATTAGGGTCTCCTGCTAAAAATCTACCATAATCTCCTGTTGCACCTCCATATTCGCCAAATATAAACCAGACAAGATTGTTAATAACATGATGTAATCCCACTGGAATTAAAAGCCTATTTAAAAACCCAAAAGCAAATACTCCAATGGCTCCTGCTCCTATCATCCAATTTGCAGCTGCATCAATTCCACTTTGAATAGGTGGCCAAATATATCCAAACATAAGGGCTAAAATTATAGATACAAAACCCGTTACAATAGGAACAAATCTTCTGCCTCCAAAGAAACCTAACCAATCCGGTAGTTTAATATCATAATACTTATTGTATAAGTTCCCTGCTACTACACCTGCAATAATACCTCCAAGTACTCCCATATTTATGGTATCATTAATAACTGCTGCTCCAGCAGTAAGAACAAAATAACCTACTACCCCCGCTAGTCCTGAAGCTCCCGAATTATCAAAAGATAAACCAACTGCCACACCTATGGCAAAGATAATAGGAAGGTTCCCCAGTATAGCTCCTCCCGCTTCTGCGATAAAAGGAACGTTGAAAACATCATCTGCTCCTAACCTTAAAAGTAAACCTGCGATAGGTAATACAGCTACTGGTAGCATCAAGGCTCTTCCAAGCTTTTGTAATTTTCCAAAGAAACCTCTCATTAAAAATACCTCCTTTTGTTTAAACTAATAATTATAATAAATACTCTACTCTCCTTTCTATTAATAATAAAGGCATAAACCTTATATGTAGTTGACAATATACATTATAGGTTTATGCCTAAATTCCAATACAATCATTACTTTCTAAATATCTTTCTACATTTATATTTCTATTGTTTACACATATAGAATATTACTAAATATTAGGTATTTACTATAGTTTATAATTAATTATGATAGTTGGATCTAATACTCTAAACGTAAAGGATTCTGTGATGAAAAATCTTACTTTCTTATTATCATTATATTGATAACCAATAGATAAATCTTCTCCTATAGTTAACTCTAAATCTTCATGGTCGTAAGGGACTAATAGTGCTCCATCTACAACATGGCTGTAGATAATTTTGTGTCCAAGAAGATTTTCTATCCTTCTTTCTAATGGGTAACCAGTCTCCTTAGAGATAATTCTCCTATAAGCTTCTTCTCCTACTATTAGAGTGAAAGGTCCTTCTTGATAAACTTCCTTAAGTCTTATCAATCCTTTTGTAATTGAATCCATAATGGAATTAGGGTCATTACCAAAATTTAAAGCATCTCCCTCAGCTGACTTAACCAACCCCTTTATATGTGCATTCTCCAGCCCGTTATATACTGCATTTTCTTCAAAGAGTGCAATTTTTTTAGCAGCTTCTTCTAAAGGCTCATAGTCTATATCCTTTGCTCCTCGGGAGATATTATCTAATTCCCATCTATCCATTTCAAATTCAATCCTTGCCTCTGTTAATGGCAACACATTGTAAAGGCCATAACAAAGTTCATCATCTTCTTTTATTTCTCCTAACCTTCCATCGGTTATTACATTAAAGTCACGACCTTTAGGTCCTTCAACTTTAACTACCTTTCTTGCAGAAAGATAGTTTTTGAAAACTTCCATGAGCCTTTCTTCTATTTCTTCCCAAGCTTCTTTAGTAATAGGTGCAAGTTCTCTATATAACATTTCCATTTCACTCCTTTATTTTAAGTCTCCAACACTTAATCCAGATTTTCCTTCAGGAATTTCTTCAGTATCCCTTCCCATTGCAGTTTCTTCAATACCAGCAATAGGTCCTTCAGTAAATAAGTAAGTTCTTAATTCTTGATCCCACACAGGCATATTTCTTCTTAACCATTCTAATGTCATACATACATGTTCGATTTCTTCATCCCTATTGTGGGCCATAATAGCTTTTAATTCTTCATCATTAGAAGCTACTACCCTTTGATTATACCAATCTACAGCTTCTACTTCCTCTTTTAAACTGTTTAAAGCTCTAACGATATCTTTAGACTTTTCATCTAATAATTCTATAGGTTCATGATATTGGCTCATTAATTATCTCCTCCTATACTTTTTTAACTATGTTAATTTTACCCATTTGCACCAAAACTAATCAGTTATTTAAATGTAAAAGCTAGATAGTCCAATATTACTATCTAGCTTTTACAGAATAGTTTTATTTTGTTCCTTTGACTATTTTAACAGAAGCACTCGCTCCAATTCTTGAAGCCCCTGCTTCAATCATAGCCATTGCCGATGCATAATCTCTAATTCCTCCTGAGGCTTTAATTTTCAATTTACTTCCTACAACTTTTTTCATAAGCTTAACATCTTCTACAGTAGCACCTCCAGTGCTAAATCCAGTAGAAGTTTTTACAAAATCAGCACCAGCTTCCATAGCTAATTCACAGGCTTTAACCTTTTCTTTATGGGTTAACAAACAGGTCTCTATTATGACTTTTACAATTGCCTTATTATTAGCTGCATTTATAACAGCCTTAATATCCTCTTTTACAACATCATAATCTTTATTCTTTAAAGCTCCAATGTTTATCACCATATCAACTTCCTCAGCCCCACCTTCAATAGCCTTAGCGGTTTCATAGGCTTTAACCTCCTTAGTATTAGCACCTAATGGAAAACCTATTACCGTTGCAACTTTAACCTCTGAACCCATTAAAATTTCCTTAGCCAACTTTACATAGAAAGGATTAACACATACTGCAGCAAAACCATATTCTTTTGCTTCATTACATAAGTCTTGAATCATTTCTTTACTAGCTTCAGGTTTTAGCAACGTATGATCAATCATAGAAGCTATGGTTTTCATTAAATCACCTCTCATTCTTTAATTAATTCCACCAAATCTCCATTTTTTACTCCCGCTGCATTTCCTTCTTCTATATCAACATGCATTTCTAATGCAAAATTATCTTTTACTCTAGCTAAAACATTTTCAAATATTACAGATCTCATACCATGAGTCTTTATCCTAACTACATCCCCATCTTTAACTCCAAATTTCTCACCATCTGCTGTATGCATATGTACATGTCTTGCTGCAACTATTGTTCCATCTTCTAAATCGATTTCGCCTTTTGGGCCTACAACCTTCACTCCTGGTGTTCCTTCTATATCTCCTGAATTTCTGACCACCGGTTTAACGCCAAGTTTAAAAGCATCAGAAATAGAAATTTCTATCTGGGTTTTACTTCTTTCTGGTCCTAAAACTCTAACACCTTTAATGGTTCCTTTTTGACCAACTATATCTACTCTTTCTTCACAAGCATATTGTCCTGGCTGAGATAAGTCCTTTGTTTTAGTTAATTGATAATCTTGTCCAAATAAAATATCTAAATCTTTTTCACTTAAATGGATATGTCTATTAGATAATGCAATCGGTAACTTATAATTCATCCTATATACCTCCTCATATTATTATGTTATCTTCTTCACTAATTATATTAGTTTACATATAAAAAATCAAACATCTATGATAATAGTTTAAAAAGGGAATTGTAAAAATCTGGATAGGAAATATTTACACATTCGTATCCCTTTATATTAGATTTTCCTTCCCCCCTTAAGGCTGCAATGGATAATGCCATAGCAATCCTATGATCATTATGAGAAACAAGGTCAGCAGACTCCAAAAAACTTCCACCTTCAATAACCATTCCATCAGGTAGTTCCTTAATATTTACTCCCATTTTCCTTAATTCAGTTGATATTGCTTTTATTCTATTGCTTTCTTTATATTTTAACTCCTCTGCATCTCTAATAACAGTAATTCCTTCAGATAGAGAAGCTGCAACTGCAATAATAGGAATCTCATCTATTAAAGTCCCAATCATATCTCCATCTATAATAATCCCCTTTAGTTTAGAATGTTTCACTTGAATATCAGCAACAGGTTCATTATTAATATATCTTTTATTGAAAATCTTTATATTAGCTCCCATTCTCTTTAATACCCTAATGATGCCAGTTCTTGTAGGGTTAATTCCTACATTCTTAATAATAATATTAGAACCTTCTATTAAAGAAGCTGCAACCATAAAATATGCAGCAGAAGATAAATCTCCAGGAATGTAGATATCCTTCCCAGATAAAATGCAATTAGAATTTATTTGTATTTGCCCTTTTTCATTATATACAGTGCAACCAAAATAATTCAACATCCTTTCAGTATGATCCCGAGTCATTTTATTCTCAATAATTCTAGTCTGTCCTTCTGCAAATAAAGTTGCTAATAGTATAGCAGATTTAACTTGAGCACTGGCTATTGGTAGCTTATAATTAATTCCTTCTAAGGTTTTAAAGCTAGGTTTAATTTCTACTGGAGGATATCTATCTTCTCTTCCTTTGATATTAGCTCCCATTCTCATTAATGGAATAATAATCCTATCCATTGGCCTATTCATTAAGGATTGATCTCCTATTAAAGTAGTAGAAAACTTTTGACCTACCAAAATTCCACTTAAAAGTCTCATAGTAGTGCCAGAATTACCACAATCAATAATAGACTTAGGCTTTTTTAATCCCTTTCTACCTACCCCTTCAATGAAAACTATATTTTCGCCTTCATCTATATCTACCCCCATGCTTTTAAAAGCTGCTATGGTTCTTCTAACATCTTCAGACATTAAAATACCAGATATTAAAGTATTACCTTCAGCTAAAGAACCAATTATAATGCTTCTATGGGAAATAGACTTGTCACCAGAAACTACTATCTCTCCTAATAATCTATATGTATTACCATTAATAATCAAATCCATTCACCCTTTAGACTTTTTTTAATTATTTTTTCATCAATATCATTAAAAACCTCTACTTTCCCTTCACCTATAGGCAGAACAAATACAATGTTTCCATCAAAATTTTTCTTATCATTTCTCATTATTTTTATTAACCTTTCAATTTCTTCAATATTAAACTTTATTGGCATTACAAGTTTTTTAAGAACATCATTAATCTCTTCGAAATAAATATCATCTATTAGCCCTTTTTCTTTTGCTATATATGATTCATATATCATACCTAAAATTACAGTTTCTCCATGATTGAATTTAGTAAAATTATAATAAGCTTCTATACCATGCCCAATAGTATGTCCAAAGTTTAATATCCTCCTTAAACCTTTATCATACTTGTCCATATTTACTATATTTTTTTTGATTGAAACAGATTGATTAATTATTTCAAGAAGAATGTTTATATCTTTTCTATATATATTTGAAAGATTGGAACTGACAAATTTAAATAGATTATAATCAACTATTAGACCATATTTTAAAATTTCACCTAAACCAGAAATTATATCTCTTTTAGATAGGGTTTTTAAAAAAATTACATCTATTATAATTAGATTTGGAAAATAAAAAGATCCTATAATGTTTTTAAGTCCTCCATAGTCTATTCCTACTTTTCCACCAATGCTGCTATCTACTTGGGCTAAAAGGGTTGTAGGTATTTGAATATAATTTATACCTCTTTTAAAGGTAGAAGCAACAAAACCTGTTATATCACCTACTACTCCTCCACCAAAACTAAGTATTAAAGTATTTCTATCTATGTTATTTTCTATTAGATTATCATATATGGAAAAAGTAGTATCTATGGATTTGCTTCTTTCTCCTGGTGCTAAAACATAAGTGGTAAAATCAAATTCCTTAACATTTTCATATAAATAATCTTCATAAAGATTGTTTACATTTTCGTCAGTTATTATGTATAAGTTTTTAACTCCTATATCTTTCAAATAGCTGTTCAATTCATTTAATATATTCTTGCCTATTTTAATTTTCATATTATCACCTGTTTTTTAATCTCTCCATATAATTATAAAAATTAGTTTTAATTTCCTCAAGACTATCTCCACCAAATTTCAACATCATCTCATTAGCTAGTATGCAGGCAAGCATATTCTCAGCTACTATACTAGCTGACGGTACAGCGCAAACATCAGACCGCTCAAACTGGGCTAATGTTTTTTCCTTAGTCTTAATATCTATAGTTTCTAATGGCTTTTTTAAGGTGGGTATGGGTTTCATAATTGCTCTAAATATTATATATTCTCCATTAGAAACCCCTCCTTCTATCCCCCCTGCATTATTTGTTTTTCTATAATACTTATTCCCATCAAAATATATCTCATCATGAACTTGGGAACCTAGCCTATTAGCTATTTCAAAACCCAATCCAAATTCAATTCCTTTAATCCCTGGAATACTCATAATGGATTGAGCAATTTTACCATCAAGCTTTCTATCCCAATTAGTATAACTACCTAATCCTACAGGTATATTCATTCCAATTACCTCAAATATTCCCCCTAAAGTATCCCCTTCTTCTTTGGTATTCTCAATTTTCGATATTATCTTCTTTTCTATATCTCTGTCTAATACCCTAACAACAGATTCATCTGCTGCTAGTATCTTATCCATACTGAAATTAGTGTAAATTTCTTCTGGAATTTTTATACCACCTATCTGGATTACATGGCTAAGAATATGAATATTAAATTCCATTAAAAGCAATTTACATATACTCCCCACAGCAACTCTCATGGCAGTTTCTCTAGCACTTGCTCTCTCCAACACATTTCTGGCACCTTCTAGGTTATATTTTAAAGCACCTGACAAGTCTCCATGACCTGGTCTAGGTCTTGTAACTTCTGCTAAATCTATATTAGTACCTTTATTTTCTACCATAATGGATATTGGATTCCCCGTAGTATAGCCTTTGTTTACTCCAGATATTACTTGAATTTCATCTTTCTCTATAGACATTCTGCTACTTCTCCCATAACCTTTCTGCCTTCTACTTAACTCATTATTTATAAACTCAATATCAAAATATATATTTGATGGAAAACCTTCTATTATGCCAATTAATCCTTTACCATGAGATTCTCCAGCAGTTAAATATCTTATCATATAATCATCCCCTTATAAGAAAACTTCTATCCAATAAAAGGAAGAAGTTGTCAGTATAACTATATTATAACCTATTCTACATAGTTCTTCTCCAAAAATTTTATTAGATTATATACTCCTATGATTATTCCAAAGGCAATAGATAAAAAAGCCATTATTTTATAATATAGGGGGTAGGAAACAAAAGAAGAAATTAGATAAAGAATTATCCCTAGCAAAATAGATTTGTATATTTTGTCTTTCCTATAAAAACTTAACCTTTCTTTAATATTCCCTTTCCTATCTTTATATTTAGAAATTATTATTTCTTCTATATCTTCTTTTGTTGGATAAGTTCCAGTTTCTTTAAGCATCTTTTTAATTTCATCATAATCTATTAAAAGATACTCTGTTTCTTTCTTAACTTCGTCATCAAAAGAAGAACTAGTAACTATCATCCCTTCTTCAATACTCTTATTCTTCATCTCTTCATTGAAATGTTCTATATCTTTCAAAATAACTTTATTGTCAAATGAATTCTTAAAACATTTGACCCCATATATATCTCCATTAACTTCCCCAATAAAGTTAATATGACTATTATATTGAAAAAACAATGCCTTGTAATATTGTTCCAGCAGTTCTTTTATAAATATTAAAAAATCACGATTGCCATACTTTGCGATTTCATTAATAATTTGTTTATTAGCTATATCTTCGTTTATTTCATTAATCTTTTTATATCTAGTCCTTCCTTTCCAAACTACTATAATTATTAGATAAATCCCAACTAGCAATATAGTCAATATTATTGATAAAATAATATTTTTAGTTGTATTAAATATGGTTATTAAAAAAAATACAGCTAAGATTAAAGATATAAAAATCCAATCTATTAAAGAAGCATGGATACTCTTCCCGTCTTTTATCCTGGTGGTATAATAACTATTTAATAAAACTTGCCTTCTAATTCGGTTGAAATAGTCTTTAAAATTTAATAATCCCTCCATTGTATTCCTTTCCTTTCTTTATCAATATATAACCAACTATTTGTATTATTGCCAATATTAATAGGAATAATAATATAATTCGGATAAATATACTGATAAAGAATTCTTCTGGTAGCATTTGTATCAATAAATCTGTTTTAGGATTTAATAACCATAGATCATTGTCGAAAAACACTAGATGAAAGTAAGTAAAATATCTATTAAAATCTACCATGGATAATATAAATAGTAACAAGAATAATCCCCACCATATAAAGGTTCCATAAAATAGCACACTACCAAGGCTTTTCCAGTCCTTTTGGGTAAAAAGAATTATTAAAATCAATAGAGTTGAAAAAAATAAAATCTTTTTTAGGATAAATCCATATTTAAAAAGTTCCTTAACATCTTCCATGTGCATAATTTCTCTTTCATTAAAATAGGGCTTTAAAGCTTGTCCGCCTAAATCTTGTTTCAAGTAATCAAAAATAATCTCAGTAATTCCTTCTAATTCTTCATTAGATTTTCCTGTTACAGTTGAAATATTGTGAATTTCATAGGAGTTCAAATATATACTCTTATTAAATGTATTTATCTCAACACTCTTTAATAAAACATAACAAGGCAAAACTAATATTAAAATAATCATAATTATTCTTTTCAAATCAAATCTCCTCTCCCTTATTATGTATTTTATTGATAAAAAATCTATAAAAAAGGTTGAAAGATTAATTAATTTCTTTCAACCTATAAATTTATCCCATAGCTTTTTCTAATCTGTCTAAATATTTAATGGGAAACATTCTTAAGAGTTCTTTGTATTGTTCAACTGTAAGACCTTGTACAGTAGTGTATATCTCTATCTTCCCATCTACATCCGCTTTTCTAAATCTTTCTTTTATTGATTCAAAGGTTTGGTTGACTACCATATATTCACTCCTTATATTCCTTTTATAGATAATCCCTATAAAATTATTATGTTAAAAGTAGTGTTTTTTATACAGAAGTAACCTTGATTTTTATTAAAATTCTAAATCATCAGGAATTTCCCAGTTATGATAAATTTCCTGTACATCATCATTATCTTCTAATATTTCTATTAGTTTAACCATATTTTTAATATCTTCTTCACTATTTAACTCCGTTGTGTTTTGCGGTAAGAAGGCTAATTCTGCCACTGCAAATTCATATCCACTTTCATTTAATGAATCACGAATTTCATTAAAATCCTCAGGGCTTGTTATTATTTCATAGCCATCTTCATCGCTATTAAAATCTTCTGCACCAAGATCTATTACTTGAAGCATTAACTCTTCTTCATCTATTTCCCCATTCTTTTCTATTGCTAATAGCCCTTTTCTATCAAACATAAAAGAAACACAACCTGATTGACCTAAATTTCCGCCGTATTTATCAAATGCATGTCTTATTTCAGAAGCTGTCCTGTTTCTGTTATCTGTTAAACAAGATACAAATACTGCAATTCCTCCAGGTCCATATCCTTCATAAACAATATCTTCGAAATTGTCAGCTCCTAATTCTCCACTACCCTTTTTAATAGCTCTTTCAATATTATCATTAGGCATATTGGCAACTTTTGCCTTTTCGATGGCTGCTTTTAAAGCTGGATTGTATTCTGGGTCTGCTCCACCCTCTTTTGCTGCTACCATAATATATCTACCTAATTTCGTAAATTCTTTTGCTCTTCTGGCATCTTCTTTGCCTTTTCTATTTTTGATGTTATTCCATTTAGAATGACCTGCCATTTAACTTCACCATCCTTAAATTATTGCTAATACATTTTAACACAATATTGATTATTAAACATTATTTTTGTTGTTTTTTTGGTATAAAAATAGGTGGAAAATTCCTCTTGTGTTCACTTATTATATTCATTTTTTCAATCTTTTCAACTACATTTTTAGGCCCCTTGTTATTTTCAATATAGTCATCTAAAATATTGTACCCAAAGCCCATTTCATCTTCATCAGTTTGATTTTCCCATAAACCTGCTGTAGGTGGCTTTTCAATTATCAATTTAGGAATATTTAAATATCTAGCCATTTCTCTCACATCAGCCTTTACAAAAGATGCTAGAGGTAATAAGTCTACACCACTATCACCGTGTTTAGTAAAGTAACCAACAGTAAATTCACTCTTATTACTTGAACCAACAACTAAATAGTTATAGTTTTGAGCGAAATAGTATAATGTAGTCATCCTAAGCCTTGGTTTTACATTAGCCATAGCCAATTTGTTAGTAGGTTTTATATTTACCGAATCAATAAACTGATCATATACTCTAGAAAGGTCTACGATTTCAATTTTTAAATCTAAACTATCTGCAACCAATCTTCCGTGTTCTTCATCTATTGGATTGCTATGACAAGGCATAATAATACCTAAGGAATTCATTGGGAAGGCTCTTTTTGATAGACCAGCTACTACTGCAGAATCAATGCCACCACTTAATCCAAATACCAATCCACTACCACCGGCTTCTGATACTTTATTTTTCAACCATTCTACAAGTTCATTACAAGTTCTTTCAACGTTTTCCATCTTGCTACCTCCATCTTTATACTTTAAGTATAAGTTATACAATTATGGTAAGATTAATAGTTAGTAACAATAGGTATTAACCTAATTAATTATAACATAAAGGAGATAATTATGCATTCAAAACCTATTAAATTCATTGGAATAGGCCTTATAACAGGATTAGTCAATGGATTGTTTGGCTCTGGTGGAGGAACCTTGGTAGTTCCAGCTCTAGTATTTCTACTGGGAATAGAGGATTACAAGGCTCATGCAACTGCAATCTCTATAATATTGCCCTTGTCTATAATCAGTTCCTTCATCTATTTAAAGAATAATATTATCAGATTAGATATTTCATTAATTATAGTATTAGGTGGTATTATTGGCAGTATCATAGGTGCTAAGTTTTTAAATAAAGTTCCCATACCAATTCTTAGAAAAATATTTGGTAGTATAATTATCTATACTGCTATAAGGATGATAATCATATGAAATTGTTCATAATTGGATTTTTATCTGGTATTATTAGTGGCATGGGTATTGGGGGAGGCGCAATTCTAATTCCTTCCCTAGTCTTTTTTGGTTCTTTAAAACAACAAGAAGCTCAAGGAATAAATTTAATAGTATTCATACCTGTAGCTATTGTGGCTTTAGTAATACATATAAAAGAAAAGAATATAGATTTTAAATATGCTAAATGGATTATACTAGGGGGCATTGGTGGTGCTGTTATTGGCTCTATGCTTGCTATCAAAACAAATCCAAACTCCCTAAGAAAATATTTTGGACTTTTTCTTCTCCTAATTGGAATATATGAATTTTTCAAAAAGAAATAGGCCTTAACAGACCTATTTCTCTTCAAGTTCAATTAATGTAGCTAAAACGCAATCATCATACAAAATCTTAAAACCCAAGTCTTTAGCTTTTTCTATGACTCCATCATTATAAGTGCCAGGTTGAAACCATATATAATCAATACCTAATTCTTTTGCTTCTTCTAAAACATTTAGGCTAATTTTAGGTGGAACAACTAAATCGATAACTTCAACTTTCTTTGGTACTTCTTTCAAGTTTGAATATACTTTTTTATTATCGATAAAATCATAATTTGGATTAATCCCGTAGGTTTCATAACCATGGTCTAATAGTTTTTTCCATATTTTGTATCCATATTTCTCCTTATTAGGTGTTGCTCCTACAACAGCCCAAACTTTCTTATTTAACATCTCTTCTTTTACCATAGAATCACCTCAATGGATTTATACCCCTTAGGCGTATATTTATTTAGGCTATTTTATTCTTTTCCCATCTTTCATAGAAATATATTCCTCATCTTCATATTCAATAATTGCATTGCCACTAGTCAAATCAGTAATAGTTTTTATAAAAAAGTCAACTTCTGAAAATTTTATAAGTACATAAATATTTACTGCATCATCGTATACTATACCATCTACCAAATAGCCTTTAGTCATAAGATAATTTTCAATAACTCCATATATAGTGTAATCTATTCTAACCTTCAATTTAGTATGGAGTACCTTATGAATTATTATTCCCGATTCTAATCCAATTTTTGCCCCTTTGGTATAAGCTCTTATAAGTCCTCCAGTGCCTAATTTAATACCACCGAAATATCTAGTAATTACCACTACCACATTTCGAAGGTCTTCTTTTTTAATTACTTCTAATGCAGGTATACCTGCAGTGCCTGATGGTTCTCCATCATCACTAAACCGCTGAATATTGTTATCTTCACCTAAAACATATGCATATACATTATGAGTTGCATCCCTATGTTTTGTCTTTATATTTTCAATTAAATCTAAGGCTTCTTCTTCTGATTCTATTGGCATTGCATATCCGATAAATCTTGATTTATTGATTATTATTTCATCTTCTCCGTACTTATGTATAGTTCTATATATATTATCCATCCTAGTTCTCCTTTCGTTTATAATTAAGGTAATAGAATATATTCACCCTTTTGAGAATATACTCTCCTCTACTAGGAAATACCTCTAACTAACACAGATTCATTATATCACATATCAATATTTGAATTTGTAATTCTCAAATAAACAATACTTTTTAGTAAATAATTTCTAATTTTTGCACAATAAAAGACAGACTTAATATGAATTAAATCT
Organism: Clostridium sp. Cult2; assembly: GCF_021655075.1. Lineage (GTDB taxonomy): Bacteria > Bacillota > Clostridia > Tissierellales > Tepidimicrobiaceae > Schnuerera. Next base: position 17,159 of record NZ_PPXX01000104.1, on the reverse strand, counting down.
GTCTTTATAAAACTATAATTTAAGCATAAATCTGATTGATTTCATAATCTTTATATTCAAGATACTTTTTATAGGATAGACTAACTAACGATTTGTCTTGACTGTAAGTAATCATATCAATTGCTCTCTCTATTGGATAGAATCCACCATCTTTAAAACCTTCTTCATTATTTATTTTATAATGGTTACCTATTGATTCCATTACATACCAAATGATAATGTTACACACAGCTTGTTTTCTGGATAAAGAAAAAAATTCGTAACTAGTCTCACCAGCAGTAGAAACGATGTTAGCGTCCACATCAGTTTCATACTTAACACGGCTAATGGCCGTTTCTGTTGGAAGAGAATCATTACGAATTTTTCCCTTAGGTAATACCCATTCATTTTTTTCATTTTTTAAAATTAATACTTTATCCCCGTTGAAAACTACACCACCTGCACAATTTCTTACAATCATAGAAATCAGCCTCCTTTTTAATCTTATTATTATCATACCCAAAATTCATTAATTATTCAATTAAATTTTAACAAATAATCATTACTAAATAATGTATTCCAAATACTTTTCATAATCTATTAAGTTTATATTCAATTTTATTTCAGTTCCATCTTCTTTGTATTCTATATAATCCACATTGTAATTTTCTAACAAATAGTTAACTAAAGATTGGTTATCATAAGGTATCATCAAAATTACGTCTTTATATTTAATAGGTAGATTATCCTGTATTAACTGTAGCAATTTACTCAGGTTAGTCCCATTTTTGCTGGAGATAAAAACTTTTTTATTAACATATTTACTATCATATAATAAATTGCTTACACCTACTTTATCCATCTTATTGAATACTGTAATTATTGGTATATCAAGTACTTCCAAATCTTTTAAAATATCCATGGTTGTTTGTATTTGTATGTCTAAATCCTCATTAGAAGCATCTACAACATGGAGAATTAAATCTGCAAATCTAACTTCCTCTAAAGTTCCTTTAAACGCCTCAATCAAATGAGTGGGAAGTTTGCTTACAAAACCTACAGTATCAGTTATCAAAAAAGCTTGACCATTTGGTAATTTTCCTCTTCTTAAGGAAGTATCCAGTGTAGCAAAAAGCATATCATATACGAATACCTTTTTAGATTCATCATATTCTTCATTCATCTTGATTATATTGTTTAACAATGTAGACTTTCCAGCATTAGTATATCCTACTAATGCTACTATAGGAAGATTTGAATCTTTCCTTTTCTTTCTTTTTATATCCCTGGTCTTTTCTGCCTCTTTTAAAGCTTTTTCAATATTGTTTATCTCTCTTAATATATGACGTCTATCCGTTTCAAGTTTCTGTTCTCCAGGTCCTCTCGTTCCAATACCCCCACCTTCTCTAGATAAATAATCTCTAAAGCCTACTAGTCTAGGCAGCCTATATTTAAGTTGAGCTAATTTTACCTGTAATTTACCTTCCTTTGAAGTGGCCCTATTGGCAAAAATGTCTAATATTAAATTTGTTCTATCAACTATCTTCTTATCAATAATCTTCTCTAAATTTCTAAGTTGAGCTCCAGATAATTCATCATTAAAAACTACTGTGCTAACATCTAGTTCTTGACAATAATTCTTAATTTCTAATGCTTTTCCCCTTCCTATAAAGTATGCAGGGTCTATTGATTCTTTTCTCTGTATAACTCTAGCAAGGACTATTCCACCTGCTGCACTTACTAGTTCTTCCAATTCATCCATAGAATTTTCTATATCTATGATATCCGTTGCCAACTCTACTCCAACAATCAAAGTCTTTTCTTTTTTTACAGTACTTCCAACCAATCTATCACCCTTTCAAGTTCAAATAATTAAACTTCTTTAGTAATATTATACCATTATCTTACTATGTTTAATATACCCTCTTTAGGTACATTAATATATTGGTTTGGAACTTCTCCCACTATTATGGTTTCAGCAATAGGTATATTGGTTGTAATACGTATATTTTCAGATACTAGAGGAACTATAATTCTAATATCAGTAACTACAATTATATATATTCTATGCCTAGTTTGGTTTATACCAGATGCTTCAAATTCAGTGGCAAAATCTACTGCTACTGAACCTTGAGGTACTATTTGCACTCTTATACTTGGCAGAGTCAGAATCCTAGTATCGAAAGCATTACTCAATGGTACTTTTACATTAGATTTAGCTATCTTTCTCAATTGATCTTGTACCTCTAATGCTACTTCAGAAGCTATACTGTTCATTAATATTGTATTAGCCTGCATAAGTGTTACTTTTCCTTCATTATCATACTTTACAAATATTAAATCATTATAGTTGATATCCCTCTTTATTTTATTTTTTATTGTGTCATTTATAGCTTCAGTAGTTACAGACCTAGCCCTTATTTCTGCAATAGCCATAACAGTAGGTGTAATGTTTTTATCAATATATTTGTATATGTATAACCCTATTAATAATAAGACTATAATCCATAATATCAATCTTTTTCTTTTTATTATATATAGATAATGTTTCACAAAAATCCCTCCTAGTATATAATATATGTATAATATATTAGTTAAGGATTATAATTAAGGAAACTAATCAATATATTTTCATAATTCATTTTGTTAACATTCCTATTACTGTATGATATAATTGATTTGTTTACTACCTTTTTAAAATTAAGGAGGTATTTTTATGTCAGAAGAAAACAAGAAAAAATCAAAGCCTAAATGGAGAAAAAGACTTAAAATTTTCTTTTTAGTATTATTTTTATTAGCTATAATAGCAGTAGGGGCAATTAGTGGAGTAGTAATTGCAATTGCCAAAGATGCTCCTAAAATTAATCCACAAAACATTAGCTCATTGTTAAATCAAACTTCATTTATTCTTGATCAAAATGGTAATGTTTTGGAAAAAATTCAAACTGAAGAATACAGAACAATTGTAGGTATTGACCAGATGCCTCAACATTTAAAGGATGCTTTCATATCTATAGAAGATGAACGTTTTAACGAACATATAGGTGTAGACCCAAAAGGGATAATTAAATCAGCTATTGATAATGTTAAAGCAGGCCATATTGTAAGAGGGGCAAGTACTATCACCCAACAGTTAGCAAAAAACCTTTATCTTACTGAAGATAAAAAATTCGATAGAAAGATTAAAGAAGCATATTTAGCATTGCAAATTGAAAAAGCATTGACAAAAGATCAAATTTTAGAAGGATATCTAAACAGAATATATTTAGGACAAGGAGCTTATGGAGTTCAGGAAGCTGCTCAGACCTACTTTTCTAAAGATGTGGAGAATTTAACCATTGCAGAATCTGCGGTTTTAGCAGGAATAATTAAAAGTCCTACTAAATATGCTTTATATCAAACCATTAAACCAGAAGATTTCGATGGTGGCAAACATATTGAAGTAGGGCAGGTAGATATATTAGGAGAAAAATATATTGCAGTCTATAATGAAGAAGCTATTAATCGTCAAAAAATTGTACTAGCTAAAATGTTAGAATTAGAAAAAATTACGGAAGAAGAATATAATACTGCCCTAAATGAAAATATTTTAGCTAAAGTAAAACCAGGAGAAAAGAAAATTCAAGGCATTTCTTCCTATTTCAACGATTACATTAAAGTGCAGGTAATTGAAGCGTTAATGAATGAACTAGGCTATTCTAGAGAAGAAGCAGAAGAAGAACTATATACTGGCGGATTGAAAATATACTCTACCATGGATTTAGAACTACAAAAAATATTAGAGGATATCTATAATAATTTTACAGAAGTATTATTAGGTAATCCGGAGAATATTAAAGGACCTGCCCTAATTAGTTGGAGATTGAATAAAGCACAGAATATTATCGATGAAAGAAATAGAATATTATTTTACAAACAGGGGGATATTTTGGATGAGAACTTCAATCTAATAATAGAAAAAGATACTTATGAAATAACAGATGGTAATTTAGTAATAAAGAATTCAAAATTAAATGCTAATAAAAGCAATATAGATATAGCTGATTATTATTCAATAGATGAAAGAAAAAACTTAGTTACTCATAGAATGGGTACACTGTCGATACCAGAAAATGAATTTTCTATAGGAGAAGATAAATCTATAACTATTTCAAGTAAGTATATGAAAGATAATACTGACTTTTATAGTGTAGATGCTGAAGGCAATTTATTAATCAATGAAAAATATCTCTATAGACAGAAAGATGGTATAGTTCAACCTCAATCAGGTACTGTTATAATGGATTATAGAACTGGTGAAATAAAAGCTTTAGTTGGAGGACGAGATGTAGAAGGTAATAGAATTCTTAACCGTGCTACTTCTTCTGCTCGACAGCCCGGATCAACTATAAAACCATTAGCTGTTTATTTACCAGCATTAGATAATGGATATACTGCAGCTTCGCCAATTGACGATATACCTTATTATAGTAATGGGCAGCTTTGGCCAAATAACTGGTATACAGGCTATAGAGGTATTTACACCTTAAGGCGTTCCGTTGAACAGTCTGTAAATGTTAACTCAGTTAAGACTGTAGAAGCTATTGGAGTTAGCACGTCTATGGAATATCTAAGTAGAATGGGAATAATAAATAAAGAGAACCCATCTAAAGATAATTTCATTACTTCTGCTGAAAACAATGTAAGTAATGATGAAAATCTATCCGCCTTAGGATTAGGGGGCATGACTAAAGGGTTAAGTCCATTGGATATGACAGCAGCTTATGGTTCTATTGCTAATAGTGGTACCTATATTAAGCCAATTTCATTCACTAAGATTTTGGATAAGGATGATAATGTATTATTAGAAAATAAGCCAAAAGAAACTACCGTTGTTTCTCCTCAGGTGGCATATATAATGTCTGATATATTAAGAACCACTGTATCAAATGGTATTGCAGGAAGGGCTCAGATACCTAACATGCCTACTGCTGGTAAGACTGGTACAACTCAAGATAAAGCTGATGCTTGGTTTGTAGGATATACTCCCTACTATGTAACAGGATTATGGATTGGGAATGATTCTCCTCAGATAAAATTGAATCAAGGTAGTGCAATGGCTGCTCAACTATGGAAGATTATAATGACTAGGGTACATGAAGGATTAGAAGCAAAGAATTTTGAGCAACCAGATAATATAGTTTCAGTTAATATTTGTACTCAATCTGGTAAATTGCCAACAGAATTATGTAATCATGATCCTAGGGGGAGTACCATAAGAAAAGAAATTTTTGTTCAAGGAACTCAACCTACAGAATTCTGTGATACCCATGTAGAATTGGATATTGACACAACTACTAATAAAATCGCTAATGAATATTGTCCTGAGGATAGTGTAGAAAAAAGGGTCTTCATTAAAAGAGAACCACCTTACAACCCAGAAGACCATGGAGGAATAACTCCACCTGATTACCAATATACCGTACCAACGGAAATATGTGATGAACATAATCAGGAAAACTGGTTAAGTGATTGGTTAAATGATTTAATAAATAATGGTAATGATGAAGATGATGACATAGAAGACAATGATAATGGCAATGGAAATAACGGTAATAATAACAATAATGGCAATGGTGATAATGGTGAGGATTAAATATTCCCTAGAGGAGCATATTATAATATGCTCCTCTTTAACTTTTTGTTTTTGGATTTGAAACAATAGCCATTATATAACCAAAAAGTATAGCAGCTGCTACGCCTCCAGCTGTTGCTTCCAATCCTCCTAAAAATACGCCAATTATTCCTTTGGATTTAGCTCCATCAATAGCTCCCTTACTCAATGCATAGCCAAATCCAGATATAGGTACCGTTGCTCCAGCTTCTCCAAATTTTACTAAAGGCTCATATAAACCTATAGCACCTAGTATTACACCTGCAACTAAAAACATTACTAGAATATGAGCTGGAGTCAGCTTGGTAGTATCTAAAAGAATCTGCCCAATTACACATATTAACCCACCTACTATAAAAACCTTCAAATATTCCATCTATAACACCCTCTCTATTCAACAAGATTATCTATAGTTACTGCATGTGCTATTCCAGGAATGGATTCACCTTGCAAAGAAGCAATTGGCGAGTGCAATGCCCCAGTAGCAATCAATAATACTCTATTTAAATTGCCCTTTGTCATCTCTTTGTAAATATAACCGTTAAAAACTACAGCAGCACAAGCACATCCACTCCCTCCTGCGTGAGTATCCTGTTCAACTCCGTCAAATATCTCTATTCCACAATCAGAATAATTCTCAGAGAGATCATATCCTTCCCTTTTCATCAAATCTAATAATATTTTTTTACCAACTGATGCTAAATCCCCGGTAATTACCATGTCATAATCATCAGGGCTATATCCAGTGTCCTTAAAATGTTGAGATATGGTATCTATTGCAGCTGGTGCCATAGCACCTCCCATATTGTTTACATCTGTTATTCCTAAATCCTTTATTTTCCCAGTAGTAATATAGGTTATATAAGGGCCACTACCAGTAGAAGACAATACAGTAGCACCTGCTCCTGTAACTGTCCATTGAGAAGAAAATGGTCTTTGGGAACCATACTCTAAAGGAAATCTATATTGTCTTTCTGCAGAGCTAAAGTGACTAGAAGTAGCACAAACAACCTTATCTGCAAACCCTCCATCAATTATCATAGCACCTAGACTTAAAGATTCGGTCATAGTTGAACAAGCTCCGTATAGGCCAAAATATGGCATCTCCAATTGTCTTGCACTGTATGAAGATGATATTATCTGATTTAGTAAATCACCAGAGAAAAGGTATTCAATATCATTGGGAGATATATTTGCGTTTGTAATAGCTAATTTAATTGCTTCTTCTTGAATTCTAGCTTCTGCCTTCTCAAAAGATTCCTGCCCCCACATATCATCTTCTAAAATAATGTCATAATAATCTTTTAGTGGACCATCCCCTTCCTTTGGACCTACAATTGATGCAGTGCCTATTATAGATGGAGGATTAGAAAGTTTTACAGTCTGCTTTCCAATACGTTTTATCGACATAATATCACCTTCCTTTTGAAAGTAATAAATATAAGATTCCCACAATGATTGAGCTACTAACTCCATATACCAATACAGGCCCTGCTATACTAAACATCCTAGCAGCAACTCCAAATATAAATCCTTCTCTTTTAAATTCCATAGCTGGAGAAACAATGGAATTAGCAAAACCAGTTATGGGTATAGCAGCTCCTGCTCCGCCTATTTTCCCAATCCTATCATAGTATCCTAATCCAGTTAAAAAAGAACCTAAAAAAACTAAAATAATTGAAGTACCTGTAGCCACAGTTTCTTCATCTAATCCATATTTAAATAATATCTTTCTGATAATTTGACCGATAACACATATAAATCCCCCTACTATAAAAGCATATAAAATGTTTTTAAAATAGGTGGGTTTTGGTATCTTTTTTTTAGCATATTTTTGGTATTCCTTATTTGTCATCTGATTCATATTTATTTCACTCCTAGTTTTTCTTAAATATTAACCAATAGTATAGAGCACCTAATACCTTTCCAAAAATTAGTGCTCCAATAATATATTGTAATTCATGTTTTGCTTTAAATTTTTTTGCAAACACAGGTATTACATTTAAAATTTCAGCTAATGCTGAAGCGAATAGACCATAAAAAACACCTATAATTATCCCAACTGGGACACAAAAATACTTGCTAAAACTAAGTTTTACATCTGAAAAATATATTAAACTAGCAATGATACCACCAATAATAATCACGTATTCATATAGCTTAATATACTCTTTTGTTTCTGTTACCTGAGTTACCCTTGGTACAATTTTTAATAAGGTCAAAAAGGCAGCAGCTGCGCTACCTACTGTAATCCCAGTAGAAACTCCTATTAAAAAAATTAGAATTACTTTCCCACTTCTTTCACCACCTAAAAACATCTTTAGTTTTTCTGTTTTTTTAAGTCATTGAGTATATTATCTTCTATGTCTTTATCATAAAGATATAGTTCCAGCTCCATTGGCCCTGGTTCTTGCCTTCTTCTTTTGCTGAAGCTAAATATTCTACTGAAAAATGCAAACATACCTAATCCAGTTCCTATAGATAAAGGAATAGTTATTATTAACGGATTTTCTTTTTTCATTCCTGTTATTGTGAAATATATTTTTTCCATAGATTTACTCATATTCACATCTTCATAGAAGTTAATAATTGCTGCAGCAGCTCCTAAAAATAAAACTATCATGACAAAGGAAATTTTTAAAAAATTCAATAATCTATTTGATTCTTCTTTTCCTTTTACTTCTAATAAAATATCTGGTCCTCCTATTATAGTAACATCTATATTTTCCACAGCATTTAATACTTTGGTGGTAATCTCATTTCCAGAAATATAATCATACATCTCTTTGTCTTTTCCATTATAAATTCTAACCTTTTCCACTTTTTTCTTAATGCTATCATTCTTGCAATATACTTCACCAACATCTTCTACATATATATGAGAATTTAATTCCACTGAATATTTGGTTTCAAGATTAATATATACTTGTTCTTTATCGATAACTATCACCCTTTATTAAAAAATTACTAACTAGTTTTGCTCTTTTTGGAACCTCTCTATTTGTTCCTAGTTCTCCATACCATATAAAACAACCAAGCAAAATTAATATTATTAACAGAATAGCCATTATATTTATTTTATTCTTCTGTATTCTCCCTTTTCTTTGCATATAATCACTCCATTCTACAATTATTATTCTCTTATATTTTTTTTTAATTCAAAAAAATAAGGCATAGTTTTATGCCTTAACTAACATCCTTTTCATTTCTTCAATTATCTTCTTTTCAATCCTGGAAACTTGCACCTGGGATATGCCTAGTAAATTGGCTACTTGAACTTGTGTTTTATCTTTAAAATATCTTAAAATAATTACTTGTCTATCTCTTTCTTTTAATTGGGATAACATTTCTTTTAAAATTATTCTCTCTATCATATCCTTTTCACTATCTTCTTCTGTACTTATCTTATCAATTAAATAAAGAGGATTTCCTTCATTCTGATGAATTACATCATATAGATAGTCTGGATGATAAGAAGACTCTAAAGCCATTACAATTTCTTCCTTATCGATATCTAATTCATGAGAAATTTCCTGTATAGTAGGCTCTCTACCTAATGTCTTTGAAAGTTTATCCTGGGTATATTTTATTCTATTAGCAGTTTGTTTCAAAGATCTACTAACCTTAATTAACCCATCATCCCGTAAAAACCTTTTTATCTCTCCTGCAATCATAGGAACTGCATAGGTTGAAAACTTTACATCATAGGAAATATCAAATTTGTCTATGGCTTTCAAAAGACCAATACTACCTATCTGGAATAAATCATCCATCTCATAGCCTCTATTATTAAATCCTCTTAAAACACTTCTAATAAGCCCCATATTATGCTTTACTAGTTTATCTTTTGCTGCCTTATCTCCATTTTGAGATTTTTTAATTAATTCTATAGTTTCTTCATGAGTTAATAAAATACTATCTCTGTTCCCTTTTATCATAATATCTACTCCCTATCTGAGAGGCTATTAAATCTCTTTATCATTTTTACTTTTGTACCTTCATTAACATGGCTTTCCACAACTAACTCATCCATAAAGGTTTCCATAACTGTAAACCCCATACCAGACCTTTCCAAATCTGGCTTAGAGGTATAAAAAGGCTCCATAGCTTTGTTTATATCATCAATTCCCTTTCCATTATCTTCAATAACAATTTCAATCTTATTATGTTCTATTATTGCTTCGACTATTACTAAACCATCACCATATTCATAACCATGAATAATCGCATTAGTAACAGCTTCAGAAACTGCAGTTTTGATATCTGATAATTCCTCTATAGTAGGGTCTAGTTGAGAAGCAAAAGCTGCCACAACAACTCTAGCAAAAGATTCATTGCTGGATTTACTTAAAAATTCTAATTTCATATAATTTCTTTCCATCATTTTTATCATCCTCCCTAATCCTTTATAGCATCATCAATGGACGAATATATGTTGATGATTTTCAGTAATCCTGACATTTTTAATATCCTGTCTATATACGAATTTGAACTAACTATTAAAACCTTTCCTTTTCTCTCTTTACAATTTTTATATCTACCCATAATCAACCCAATACCTGAGCTATCCATAAAACTTAAATCTCTCAAATCCAATATTATATTTAGTAAATTGTTATTGTAATATTGCTGATCTATTTTTTTTCTTACATCTTCAGATGTATGGTGATCTAGTTCACCTTTTAAGCTAACAATCAAATAATTTTTTATAATATCCATTGAAAATTCCAATTTATCCCCTCCTAAAGATATTCTTTATATATTTCTATTTATATACCTAATTATCCTTCATAGAAAAACCACTTTTTTTGTTGTAAAAAGAAAAAAAGAGTCTTAAATATCCATCAAGACTCTTTTAATAGTACCATTATACATTTTTGCAAGCTAAAACAACCTGACTCAATAATATGGAAGTTGTTACACTGCCTACTCCTCCAGGTACTGGAGTTATTTTATTTACTATTGGTGAAAGTTTATCATAATCTGCATCTCCACTTAATTTCCCATTTTCATCCAAACTGACGCCTACATCGATTACAATAGATTTTTCATTGAAATATTTTTCACCAAAATATTTAGCCTTTCCTAAAGCTACAACTACTACATCTGCTCTATTTGTAATTTCATCTAAGTTTTTCGTTCTAGAGTGGCAAATAGTAACTGTGGCATTCTCGTTTAATAACATCATTGCTAGAGGCTTTCCTACTACCATACTCCTATTTACAACTACAACATTTTTTCCTTCTAAGGGGATATTATAGTACTTTAGAATTTCCATAGCTGCTTTAGGGGTACATGGTGCAAAACCATCCATATCTCCTTCAAATATTCTTTCTAAATTTAGAGGATGCATACAATCTACATCTTTTGAAGGACTAATAGTATTTCTAATAATCTCTTCTTCTATATGGTTTGGCAATGGTCTAAATACTAATATACCGGAAATATTATCATCTTTATTTAATTCTTCAATTAACTCTATCAATTCTTCTGTTTTAATATTTACATCTCTTTCGAAAACTTTTGAATTGATACCAATGTTATCACAATTCTTGATAATACTTCTTTCATAGGAAATATCTCCCGGATTATCTCCCAATCTAACAATTGCTAAGGTAGGTATCTTATTATGTTTTGCTAGCTTCTCTATATCCTTTTTCATCCTTTCCTTGATTTGAGTTGCTACATCCTTACCTTTTAATATTTCTGCCATACTTTTGCCTCCTTCAAATATTATATTATTAAAAAGACTGCTACCAATTTATCATTTAGCTTTCAAATTTTGCCAGTCCTTTGACGATTTTATTATATCATAAAAGGCTAAATATACAAGGAGCTGTTAGAAAATCTAACAGCTCCTTTTGCTTTAATTTGAAGCAGTCCCCTTTTTCAAATCTTCCTGTTTTACAGATTTTCCAACATACCTGATAATTCCAATTGTTAAGGCTGCTCCTATTAATAGTATGATTAATGGATGTGGAGATAAAAATCCTGCAATAATATAAGATATGCCAGCCACAAGAGCTACAGTTAAAGCATAGGGCATTTGAGTCTTCACATGATCTAAATGATCTGATCCTGATGCCATGGATGACATAATAGTAGTATCAGATATTGGTGAGACGTGATCTCCCAAAATTGCTCCTGATAGTACCGTACCTAATGAAACGTACATCAAATTCGGGTCTCCTCCACTTTGTACAAAAGCATAGGCTATTGGTAGGGCTAACGGAATGACTATAGCCATAGTCCCCCAAGAAGTTCCAGTAGCAAAAGCAATTAATCCAGATATAAAAAATATTATTAATGGTAATATGGCAAATGGAAAATTTTCTGGAACTATTCCTATTAAGAATTCAGCAGTTCCCACATCTCCTGTTACACTTCCCAAAGACCAAGCTAATACTAAAATCATACAGGCGAACAGCATAGATTTTGCACCATCAACCCATGCATCAAAAGCTTCATCAACAGTAAATATCTTTTGGAATACTCCCATTACTATTGCAATAATACTAGAGATTAATGAAGCCCAAAGTAATACTATACTTGAATCTGCTTCACCAAAAGAAGCTCTCATACCTTCAATTGTGAATGGATTAACCGCCTCTTCTAAAACTGTATAACCATTATACCATAGGCCAAAAAATGCTACGACTATTAAACTTAAAATTGGAACGATAGCGTTAGATGGTTTTAATTTAATATCCTTTCTAATCTCCATTTCCGTTATTTCATCTGTAGTCATTGGTTTAGCTCCATCAGCAATTAATTTCCCTGTAATTCTTGCTCTCTTTTCAGCTTCATACATGGAACCAAAATCTCTTTCCATTACTAATATTCCAAGTACAAAAATTAGCGAAAAAATACAATAATAGCTGTATGGCAAAGTTTTAATAAATACACCGTAATAGTTTGCGTCAATACCTAAACTCTGATAAACATTTCTAATAACCCCTACTTCATATCCAACCCAAGTTGAAATCAGTGTAAGACCTACTACCGGTGCAGCAGTAGAGTCTATTATATATGATAACTTTTCTTTTGATATTCTATTCTTGTCAGTTAAAGGCCTCATAGTTGGACCAACTATTAATGCATTTGCATAATCGTCAAAGAATATAAGTATACCTAATAAATAAGTATATATCTGAGCCGATTTAGGATTTTTTATCCGCCTACCTAAAGCTTCTGCTACTGCCATTGTTCCTCCCATTTTGTTTACTACTCCAATCATTCCACCTATAGCTAATAAGAAAATGATAATTGCAGCATTCCAAGAATCCGATAAGGAACCTACTAGATATGTATCCATGGCCCTTAATAATCCATAGAATGGGTTCCAACCATTTAACATAATAGCCCCTATAAATACTCCTAAAAACAAAGATATCAATACTTGCTTGGTTACAAATGCTAAAACGATTGCCAATAAGGGTGGTAAAATTGATAACCATCCAAAATTTGGAGCATTCTCTTCTTCTGCAAAAACAGGGATAGCTAAAATAAAAATTAGCAATAAAACTAAAATAATGGTTCTAAATTTGTACATAAACTTACCTCCTTGTTAATATTTTATTAATCGATGTTGATAAAATATTCCCCCTTTCTTTGAATAATAATTGTCAAAAAACACATGTGTATAAATAAAACAGTAGTCTAGTAAAATATAATTACTGGTACTACTGTTATTATTAGAATTAACAGTCTATGGTATCATCTTTCAATCAATTATTCTCTTTGCAGTTGAATATCCTTCAAGAATACAAATAAACAGTTTTCATTTATCTAGATATCTTCACCTAAATTTATATCCATGAGAGTTTCCCTTTTGCTAATATTAGCAATATTCTCAATTTTTTGATTACTTTTTAATATTATAGTACATATCTGTTAGAATATCAATGTAAAGTTTCAATATTATAACATTATTTCAAAGTTTTTTATTTTCCACGTTATGGTAGTCAATTTTGCATAAAAAACCTTAAAATATAACAAAAAGCTACACGGATATCCGTATAGCCTTTTATCATGCTATTCCACAGTAATAGCATCAACTGGACAGGACTCTTCAGCTTCTTTCGCTAAATCTATCAAGCTATCATCAATTTCTTGATCTATAGCCACAGCCAATCCGTCATCATCCATACTAAATACCTCAGGACAAATATTAGCACACAAACCACAACCAATACAAAGACTTTTATCAACCACTGCCTTCATAATAATTCCTCCATTTACTAATTTTTCATATATAAATAGATACCCATATTATTAAATTTTATTCCTCATTTTCCTGATTAGGTTCTACATGAACCATACAATGCTTTACATCCTCAATGGTATTTTCAATTAAATCGTGTACCTTTTCTGCAATTTCATGACCTTCTATTACTGAAAGATTCCCTTTTACAAATATATCAATATCAACATATATTCTATTTCCAAAAATCCTAGTCTTTAATTCTTTAATATCCTCAACTCCTTCTACAGAAAAAGTTAATTCTTTTATCTTTGATATAATCTCATCATCAGCTGCCTCATCTACTAATCCCTTTATAGATTGTAGATATAAATCTACTCCTACCTTTATTATAAAAATGCTAACTACTATTGCAGCAATTGGATCTAAAATTCTAAGACCCATTCTTGCCCCTAAAATCCCAACAAAGGTCCCTATTGAAGACAATGCATCTGACCTATGGTGCCATGCATCAGCTTCCATAGAAAAACTTTTTATCTTTTTAGCTGCTTTTATAGTGTACCAGAACATAGCTTCTTTCGTAATAATTGAAATCAAAGCAGCAATAAGAGCTATTCTGCCTGGAGTTTTTATTTCGCCAGTTATTAATATTTTTATTCCCTCATATCCAATTAATAACCCAGTAATAATCAAAAGTATACTCAATATTTTCGCAAAAATGGGTTCATATTTTTCATGACCATAAGGGTGATTATCATCTGCTTCTTTTGACGATACCTTTAACCCAACAAGAACAACTAAAGTCGTTAATACATCAGATAAAGTATGGACTCCATCAGCTAACATGGCACTACTTTGACCTATTACTCCAGCAATAACTTTAGCTATAGATAATATTACATTTATTATTATCGTGATTATTGAAACCTTTGTTCCTAATTTATAATTTTCCATATTATTCCCTCCACTATAATATAGTATGTTTAATATATGTTCATTATTATACAATTTATTATTAATTGATAATTTATATAACTATTATTATATACCCTTAATTATAGTAAATCCAGCATTTTTACAAATTAGAAATAATTTTCAATTGATAATTATTATAGTTGATAATCATTATAGTTATTTCTTATCAACATCCCTATAAAAAATATAGCTACTGAACAATTTGCCCAGTAGCTCCTATTGAAATATGAACTTTATCTCCTATAATGAATTCTTCTAAACCATCATTATTTTTTTGTATTCTATAGATATTTGATTTTGTTTTAACTTTATAAACAATAATTGACCCTAAGAAAATCTTTTCTTCAATAATTCCTTCCATATCTCCCTTATTCTTATTAATAATAATCCTTTCAGGTCTTATAAATTCTATACCATAATTATTATTGGCAACTATATTGGAAGAGCCGATAAAATTTAACACAAATTCTGTTTTAGGTTTATCATAAACTTCTTTAGGTGTTCCTATTTGTTCTAGTTTGCCTTTATTCATTATTAATATCCTATCAGCAATTGATAAGGCTTCTTCCTGATCGTGGGTTACAAAAATCATAGTAATATTGAATTTCTTTTGAATCTCTTTAATCTCATCTCTCATCCTAATCCTTAGTTTAGCATCTAAATTTGATAGGGGTTCGTCTAATAATAAAACCTTTGGATTGATTATAAGAGACCTAGCTAAAGCTACTCTCTGCTGTTGACCCCCACTAAGGTAAGTTACTTTCTTATCCTTTTCACTTCTTAAACCCACCATATCTAGATACTCTTCTCCTTTGATTAAAGCTTCTTTTTTAGAATAACCTTTGAACTTTAACCCATAAACTACATTTTGTATAACAGTCATATGAGGGAAAAGTGCATAGGATTGAAAAACAGTGGATACAGGCCTTTTTTCTGGAGGAAGGCTCGTTATATCTTCTCCATCAATATATATTTTACCAGCCTCTGGTTTTAAGAAACCTCCCATAATTTTTAAAACTGTGGTCTTCCCACAACCACTTGGTCCTAATAGGCATATAAGTTCACTTTTATTCACTTCAAAACTTAGATTATCAACTGCAGTTAAGTCACCAAATTTTTTGGTTAAATTTTCCACTTTAATAAACATTTTTTTCCTCCAATAAAAATTTTGAAAAGATAATATTCATCGTTAAAGTAATAAGAATTATCAAACAAGCTATTACCGAACCAATCCTGTATTTACCACTTTGTATAGCATCAAACATAACAAGGGTAGCTAATTTCTTTCCAGGATAAACTAAAAATATTATAGAACCTATGGTAGTCATAGTAGCAGTAAAATTATTGACAAAAGATATTAAAAATGCTGATTTTGACATAGGCGTTACCACATCTTTTAACATAAATAATTCATGAGCCCCTAAATCCTTACAAGCTTCAGTTATCTGTGGGTTAATCTGAGAAATTACTGCACTGCTGACTTTTGTAGGTAATGGTAATTGTTTAAATATACAATTTAGTATTACTATTAGACCAGTCCCAGTAAGTTCCAATGGATATCTATTGAAAGCCAGAATATATCCTAATCCAAAAAAAGTTCCTGGTATTATATAGGGTATTGTAGAAATAAAATCTATAGCTTTCATTCCTCTAATCTTTCTAATTTCTAAATAATAGGATATTAAGAAACCTAAAATACTACCTATAACACCTGTAGTAAATGAATATAATATACTTCTAATGATACTCCCTGAGATATAATTCTTCGATTCCCTTATATTGTCTAAAGTAAAATACATAGTACCAAACCTCTGCTTGGTTATAGCAGATAAAAATATTGACATATATTGTAAAATCATCATAGTAAGAAATATAAAAGTTATTATCTGTAATAACCTTGGAAAAAATCCTTCTAGTCTTATCATTGTTTCATTAGATTCATCTCGAAAATTGGTTCTTGTAATGATATTGGAATCCTTTATTAATACTCTATATAAAATAAAAGCTATAATAGCAGGTATGAATAATAATATACTAATAGCGGCAGCCATTGGTAAATCAGAATAGGCTACTACATTTAAATATGCATGAGTAGCTAATACGTTAAAGGAACCCCCTATAATAATGGGAGTGCTAAAATCTGCTAAGGATCTAACAAAAGTAAGCAACCCAACTACAATAATCCCAGGTCTCATCAATGGTATAAGAATCTTTGTAATAGTATAGGATGAATTCCCTCCTAAATCCAACGAACTATTAAATAGACTTTTATCTATGCCGTTAATAACTCCAATTAACATTAAAGCATTTAGTGAAGTAAATCCAAGGGATTGCATAGCTACTATTCCT
>NZ_PPXX01000103.1 GCF_021655075.1 Clostridium sp. Cult2 | reverse complement strand
TAATTTTTATTATACAAAAAAGAACTCTTTGAAAGAGTTCCTTAAATTAGTGTTTTGTATTTATTTTGGGACAGTGAGAACCGTCCCCGTTGTCCCATATACTTAATTTTATCTCCGCACTATTTAACAAGAATTATCAAATCACTAAGTGCTTTAAATCCGTTTTTTTCATAGAACTTCTGTGATGGATAATTTTTTTCTGTGTTTAATATCATTGCATTCATTCCTTGCTCTTTAATATCTTCTTCTATTGCCTTTATAAACCAGCTCCCAATAGCTCTACCCTGCATTTCGTAACTAACGCAAAATTCATCTATATAATATTCAAAACCTTCTATCCATGGTTTTTTCATACCGATACTCAAGGCTACTACCTTATCATCTAACAAAGCTACATAACCTACAAAGTAATTATTATTAAAATGATTATTAAAAAACTTCACTACTTGTTTTCTTGATTCGTAAATATCATTCCATGGTTCTTTAGTGAATGTTTCAATATATAAATCCACACAATCATTAATCATATGTTTTTTAATTTTTGATAAAACTAATTCTTTCATGCTTCTCCTCCGACGCAACTTGTTGTTTCTCTTTACATCACAATATTCAACATATACGTCTATAATAATTAATATTTTTTTCCTTTGGATGAACTATATTTCATATTCAATATCATTTCCTTTGCATCATTCAATTGCAATTCTTTACTTTATTATCTTCTTTCAGAATAATACTTTGGCTGGGTTTATTGGTTTTTGTTGGGCTTTTTCCACTATTACTTTAAATTTTCATCTAATCTATCTATATATTCTTTTGCATCAATTAAATCCATATCTATTTCATCTCTTAAAACTTTTACTGCTTTTACCTTTTTACCTTCCTTTAGAAATTGAATTAATTTTTCTTCAAGTTCTTTATCTACTTTTTCCACTAAAGATAAACCATTATGTTCTAATAATTTATCTAGCTTTTTATTTAACCTATCTATTTTTCTGCTTAAATTACCTACACTTCCATTTATCAATATACATACTCCCAATATAGTTAGTATTATTATACTTTTATCCATGTTTCCGTTAGTTTACCTCCTTGTTTTATTTCTTTTAGGTTTATCTTATGGTGACCTTTTGTTTCTTTAATTTTACGGTATATATTGCTCTTCAATTCTTGTTACATATCCATCCTTTGTATATACATTGTATAAGGGACTATAACCTAAACCATTATTATATTCGATAAACTCTTTCTTTGCAACAGTTTTATGCTTTGAAAGATTCTTCCAATCTAGCAGCAAATATTCAGTCTCATCTGATAAATCTAGTGAGCTAGGATAGGTGTCCTTATTGTAAATATAAAAGCCTGAAGGCATATCAATATTAATATCTATATTTAACTCTGCAGCTCTTTCTTCATCTTCTTTAGTTAAGAATTCCACCCTATCAAGATGGAATATTCTTTCATCTATACTCATCTTAGTTATATATCCTATATAGTGGCTTTCTGGTGTTATTAAAAAATCCTCCATTGTAGCTGGATTTATGACTACTAAATCATCTTTCTTAACTAATCTTTGCCCTAATGTATTTATTATATATTCATAGCCTACTTCAATAGGGTCTAAGAGATGTTTATTATACCCTTTGCTTTGTTCTTGTAGACTTTTATAATAATCCCCAATTTTTATATCTTCTTCATAACTTGGAACTTCATAATAAATAGTACCATTGCCATCCATCCATCTTTCTACTACCCATATACCAGTATTGCCTTGTTTTACTGGTTGAGACAATAGAAGTTGAGAGGTCTCCCCTGTAGATAATGGGAATTTCATAACTACATGATTGCCTTCATAGGTCTCATTAGGTAATAATCCTATATTTTCTAACATAATACGAATTGCCATCTCCTGTGAAGCGAAGGTATCTAAATCAAATTCTATTGCATTTGCATTTCCTAAACATATTAAATTTTCATTGTCATAAGTAAAAGTCAGATGTGGTTTTCCCGTAATACCAAAATCTATTAACCAACCATCAATAATTTCCAATCCTCCTGCCAATATTACTTCATTAGGATTTTCAGGTTTCAATTTATAATCTAGTATCCATAGATCAATAGGAGATGAAAGTATATTGTCAAAAGACGATAATTTCTCTAGCTTTGTTATCTCCTTATCTATAATTTTCAAGCCTCCCCATTCAGCATTTTCATACATTGCAATTTCTCTATCTATATATTCCAATGCATAATCTTCCACAGTCTTCTCTTTATCAAGTGGATTACTTAGTAATCCTACAGCCAGTGCTATAATTACAATGATGGCTGCTATTATAACCCAAAACTTAGGTTTCTTATAATTTAATATGTTTTTAATTCTACCCTTTGTATTATTCTCCCCAAATGCAATAGGTGACCCTCCGATTATCCTTTTCCCAATAGATAATGATAATAAAGAGTTGGAATAATCTCTTTTTATCTCATAGCCCATCTCTTTTATCACCAATTCGTCACAGGATAATTCCATATCTTCACCCATTAGATAGAATGCAAACCATACTATAGGATTAAACCAATGAATTGATACTATTAAGAAAGCTACAAACTTTATAATATGATCCTTCCTATTAATATGTGTTTCCTCATGCTTTATAATATAGGATTCTTCCGTCTTAGCAAGATTATTCGGTAGATATATCTTAGGATTTACCAATCCAAAAACAAAAGGTGTCTTTATGGTCTCTATTTTATAGATATTGTCGCAAAAATAAGTTGCTGATTTTAAATTCTTTGAAAGTCTTAATGTAGTAAATATACTATAAAGTAGTAGTAGTACTAATCCTATTATCCATAATGTACTACCTATTGATATCCAGATTTGCATAGGATTTACACTTGCTCCCACAACAGGTGGAGGCAATACTCTATTTACTGCACCATCAACTGCCCTAATCCCACTTTGAATCTGTGGTGTTTGAGTATATGCTATATTCTCAGGTATGGTCTTTGTGTTAATTGATATTAGACTAAATATGCTTTCAAAAGAAAATGGAAATATCAGCCTAAAGAATGCTATCCCCCAAAGTCCATAAGAAAATATCTTAGGTGCTTTTTTCAAAAATAACCGAACTACTATAATAAATAGGATGACATAACTGGAAGTAATGCTCATATTGATAATTTGTAAAAACAACTTATCCATTACATTCCCTCCTTATGTTCATTTATTAGCCTCTGTAATTCTTCAACTTCATTTTTACTAAGCTTTTTCTTCCTTGTAAATGCAGCTAAAAATCTAGGTAAAGAACCATCAAAGTTTTCTTCAACGAATATTTTACTCTGTTCTGCATGAAAATCATCTTTTTTGATTA
>NZ_PPXX01000102.1 GCF_021655075.1 Clostridium sp. Cult2 | reverse complement strand
TTATAGTATTGTAAATACTAATTATTATCTATATAATTAATTAGAAAGGAATAGCAAAACTTTATATATACATTATATTATTATACTATGAATTAGTAATAAATTAAATTATATTTAAAAAGAAAGGAGAATATAATACTATGGATTTCACCAATTTAAAGAAATTTGATCCAGAGGTAATGAAAACAATAGAGTTGGAAACAAAAAGACAACAAGAACATATAGAGTTAATTGCATCTGAAAACTTTGTAACACCCCAGGTTATGGAAGCTATGGGAAGTCAAATGACCAATAAATATGCTGAAGGTTATCCTGGTAGAAGGTATTATGGTGGTTGCGAGTTTGTAGATATGGTAGAAAATTTAGCCATTGAAAGATTAAAAAAATTGTTTGGGGCAGAGCATGCAAATGTACAACCTCATTCCGGTTCCAATGCCAATTTAGGAGTGTACTTTGCAGTGCTAAAACCTGGAGATAAGGTTTTAGGTATGAATTTATCACAAGGTGGCCATTTAACTCATGGTAGTCCAGTAAATATTTCTGGTACTTACTTCAATTTTGTTGCTTATGGCGTGGACAAGGAAAAGGAAATGATTGATTATGATCAAGTTAGAGAAGTAGCATTAAAAGAGAAGCCTAAGATGATAGTGGCTGGAGCAAGTGCCTATCCAAGGACTATTGATTTCTCCATATTTAAGGAAATAGCTGATGAAGTAGGAGCATATTTAATGGTAGACATGGCCCATATAGCTGGTTTAGTAGCAGCAGGTCTCCATCCAAATCCAGTACCATATGCAGATTTTGTAACTACTACTACCCATAAAACATTAAGAGGACCAAGAGGCGGGGCTATTCTTTGTAAAGAGAAATATAGAAAAGCTATAGATAAGGCTATTTTCCCAGGAATTCAAGGGGGCCCATTAATGCATGTTATTGCAGCTAAAGCTGTGAGCTTTGGAGAAGCTTTACAAGATGATTTTAAAGATTATCAAAGTCAAATAATTAATAATGCAAAGGTGTTAGCAGAAAGCTTGATGGAAAGAGGCTTTAGATTGGTTTCAGGTGGAACGGATAATCATTTAATCCTAATAGATGTGAGAAATAAAGGTTTAACAGGTAAGAAAGCTGAAGAATTGTTAGAGGCAGTTAATGTAACAACTAATAAAAATACAATACCTTTTGATCCTGAAAGCCCATTTATAACTAGTGGAATAAGGATAGGTACTCCTGCTGTAACTACAAGGGGTATGAAGGAAGAGGAAATGAGAAGAATTGCTGAGATAATCGATTTAGCTTTAGATGAGGATAATAGTAGGGAAGAAGTTAAAGAAAAGGTAATTAAACTTTGCAAAGACTTTCCTTTATATGCATAATAAATATATAAGCCTACAGTTAACTGTAGGCTTATATATTTAAATTTTAAACTATGTATTGATAAGGTATTCTGCTATAATAAAATAGAGATTTAAATAATTAGATGGAGAGTTATATTATGGAACTAAAGAAGATTTATGATTATAGGAATATTATAGAAAAGGTTAATAAAGATAGTATAGCTGAAGAATTAGGAATTAAACCTAATGATATATTGCTATCTATTAATGGTGAAAAGGTTAAAGATATTATCGATTATAAATTCTTAATATCCGATGATTATATAGAAGTGGAAATTGAAAAAGAAGAGGGAGAAGTTTGGATTTTAGAGATTGAGAAGGATTTTGATGAAGATTTAGGTATTGTATTTACAAATCCTTTAATCGACAAAGCTAAATCCTGTAGAAACAAATGTATATTCTGTTTTATAGACCAATTACCTCCTAATATGAGAGAGACTTTATATTTTAAAGATGATGATTCCAGGTTGTCATTTTTACAAGGGAATTTTATCACTTTGACCAATATGGCAGAGGAAGAAATTGATAGGATTATAAAATATAGATTAAGCCCGATAAATATCTCAGTTCATACAACAAATCCAGAATTGAGGGTAAAGATGTTAAACAATAAAAATGCGGGGAAAATACTATCCATACTCCAAAGATTTAAGGAAGCAGACATTAAGGTAAATTGTCAAATAGTTTTAGTACCAGAGGTTAACGATGGGAAGGAATTAGAAAGAACTTTAAAGGACCTTTCCAATCTATATCCAAGTGTTGAAAGTGTGGCGGTAGTCCCTGTAGGATTAACCAAATATAGGGAAAATCTTCATAAGATTATACCCTATAATAGGCAAAGGGCTATGGAATTATTATATCTAATAAGGAAAGAACAGGATGGATTTTTGAAAAAAATGGGAACTAGATTTGTATTTGCTTCTGACGAGTTCTATGCTCTAACAGAGGAGCCTTTGCCAGATTATGAAGAATATGAAGGATTCCCTCAGTTGGAAAATGGAGTAGGGTTGTTAAGGACTTTTGATAATAGTATAGATGAAGAGTTAAGGAAGATAGATGATAAAATAGAAATAAATAAAAAATATATTATAGCCACAGGTACATTGGCAGAGGATTTTTTGAACAGAATAAAAGATAAAATAATGGGCAAATTTTCTGGATTAGATATAAAAGTAGTTGCCATAGAAAACAATTTCTTTGGAAAATCTATTACCGTATCTGGGTTGATTACAGGTCAAGATATTATTAGTCAATTAAAAGAATATAAAGATATAGATGGTATAATAATACCAAAATCCATGTTAAGGGCAGATAGCAATGTTTTTTTAGATGATTTAACTGTAGAAGATATAGAAAATAGATTAAAGGTTAGAATAACTCCTATGGAGGTTTCTGGGAAGGATTTAATCGATCTATTTAAAAGAACTTGAGGTGATAAGAATGGATAGACCAGTGGTATGTATAGTGGGAAGACCAAATGTAGGAAAATCAACTTTATTTAACAGAATAGTAGGGAGAAGAATAGCTATTACAGAAGATAGCCCTGGAGTTACTAGGGATAGGATTTATGCAGAAGCAGAATGGTTAAACAGGTATTTTACTTTAATCGATACAGGAGGGTTAGAACCTGAATCTGAAGAGATAATTCCTATTAATATTAGACAACAAGCGGAAATTGCCATAGATACAGCAGATGTTATTTTGTTTGTTGTTGATGGATTAGATGGAGTTACTTCAACGGATAGAGAAATTGCTAATATATTGAGAAAATCAGGAAAAGAAATTTTAATGGTTTGTAATAAAATCGACACCCATAAAATGCCAGATGAAATATTTGAATTTTATGAATTGGGTATGGGATCACCAATGATTATCTCTGCTGAACAAGGGCTAGGTATAGGGGATTTATTAGATGAAATTATTAAACATTTTCCAGAACACAAGGATACAGAATATGATGATGACCTTATTAAGGTAGCTATTATCGGTAAACCCAATGTAGGGAAATCCTCTTTGATTAACAATATATTAGGAGAAGACAGAGTTATTGTAACGGATATACCTGGCACTACAAGAGATGCAATAGATACATATTTTACCTATGAAGAGAATAAATATGTATTGATAGATACTGCGGGATTAAGAAGGAAACGTAGTATTTATGAAAAGGTTGAAAGGTATAGTGTTGTTCGTACTCTGTCTGCTGTTGATAGATCTGATTTGTGTGTATTGATTATTGATAGTACAGAAGGGATTTCGGAGCAGGATACGAAGATTGCTGGATATGCCCATGAAAATGGAAAAGGAATTATTATTGCAGTTAATAAATGGGATCTAGTAGAAAAGGAAACCAATACTCATTTGAACTTTGAAAAAGATATTCGAAATAAATTAGCCTTCATCTCCTATGCACCCATTGTATTTATTTCTGCTAAAACTGGAAAACGAGTAGATAAGTTATTTCAGCTAATAAATCTAGTCAATAATAATTCCAATTTAAGAATAAGCACAGGTGTATTAAATGATATAATCAATGAAGCAGTATTATTAAATCAGCCACCTTCAGATAAAGGAGTTAGATTGAAAATATACTATGGCACTCAAATTGCTGTAAAGCCACCAAAGTTTTTGATTTTCATAAATAAACGACAATTAATGCATTTTTCCTATCAGAGATATTTGGAAAATCAAATTAGGAAATATTTTGGATTTGATGGGGTACCTATTCAATTTGATTTTAGGGAAAAGGGTGAATGAGTTTGAAATATCTATTAGTTGCTGGAGTTTCATATTTGATTGGAAGTTTTTCTTCTGCCTATGTATTGGGTAAATTATTAAAAAAAACAGATATAAGAAAGTTTGGCAGCGGTAATGCAGGGGCTACCAATGCCTTAAGGGTATTTGGCAAAAAAATCGGGATATTAGCATTTATTCTTGATATGTTTAAGGGTATATTAGCTGTATATTTGGGTGGAAAAATAATGGGATATAATGGGGAATTAATAGGAGGATTATTTGCAGTTATTGGACATAATTGGCCTATATTTCTTAAATTTAAAGGAGGTAAGGGTATTGCTACTTCTTTTGGAGTACTCCTATCTCTACATTGGCCTATTGCAATTATATCCTTTATATTTTTTCTATTAGTTGTAATTATTACCAGATATGTATCTTTAGGGTCAATTCTTTCAGCATTTCTGGTACCAATTCTAGGGGTTGTAATCAATAAGCCTTTTAATAGAAACTATTTTATCACAACTTTGATTTTAGCAATATTAGCAATTTATAGGCATAGAGCAAATATCAAAAGATTAATCCATGGGAAAGAGTATAAAATTGGGGAAAAAGTGGAATAGGGAGAAAGATTAATAACAAGGGAAAAAGTTAATAGGGAGGAACATTAGATGAATAATATTGGTGTAATCGGTGGAGGTAGTTGGGGTACTGCATTAGCTATCCTACTTTCAAATAATAATCATAAGGTGGATATCTGGGTTAGAGATAAAAGACAAATGGAACAGATGAGAGAGCATAGGGAAAATAGCAAATATCTACCAGAGGTTACAATATCTGAAAGTATTAATGTGACTGATGATATATCTGAAGCCATTTATAATAAGGATTTATTGGTTTTATCTATTCCTTCCCATGGGGTAAGAGAAGTTCTAAATAATCATAAAAATTTGTTCAATAAAGAGCAGATAATTGTAAATGTAGCAAAAGGGATTGAAAATGACACTTTACTTAGGATATCTGAAATAGTTGGTGAAATATTACCAGATAATCCCTATGCAGTATTATCGGGACCTTCTCATGCAGAGGAAGTTGCAAGGAATATGCCTACTACGGTAGTAGCTGCTTCTTTAGATAAAAGAGTAGCTGAGTATGTACAAGATATATTTATGTCTCCATTTTTTAGAGTTTATACCAATCCAGATGTAATAGGTGTTGAATTAGGGGGTTCATTAAAAAACGTTATTGCATTGGGAGCCGGAGTTTCAGATGGATTAGAATATGGGGATAATACCAAGGCTGCTCTTATGACAAGAGGAATTACTGAAATTGCAAGGCTGGGAGAGAAGTTGGGGGCTAATAGTTTAACTTTTTCAGGTTTGGCTGGTATAGGGGATTTAATCGTAACTTGTACAAGTATGCATAGTAGGAATAGAAGAGCTGGAATACTAATAGGCCAAGGTAAGACTTTGGAAGAAGCTATAAAGTCTGTTGGAATGGTAGTAGAGGGAATTAAGACCACCAGGTCTACCTATGAATTAGCTAAGAAATATGATGTTATAATGCCTATTACTAAAGAAATATACGAAGTTTTATATGAAGGAAAAGATGTAAAAAATTCTGTTGTCAATTTAATGCTAAGGGACAAAAAACATGAGATGGAAGATGTAATAAAGCATCAGATAAAAGATTGGTAAAAAACCTGCTACATTCTAGCAGGTTTTTTTTAAACCCTATCATATTATAAGGCCTAGTACATATATATATAATGTTAAGTATTATTAATTTACATTATGATTGTGAAGGAGGGGGAAAAGTGGAAAGGTTTGACATATATGAGGATATAGCTGAAAGAACAGAAGGGGATATATATGCAGGAGTAGTAGGACCAGTTAGAACGGGGAAATCGACTTTTATTAAAAGATTTATGGAACTATTGGTTATACCCAATATTGAAAACAAGTATAAAAAAGAAAGAGCCAAGGACGAATTGCCACTGAGTGGGGCAGGAAAAACAATTATGACTACAGAGCCTAAGTTTGTACCTAATGAGGCAGTTGAATTGACCTTAAAGGATAATGTAACCTTTAAAGTCCGAATGGTAGATTGTGTAGGATATTTGGTAAAGGGAGCTTTAGGACATATTGAAAATGATATTCCTAGGATGGTTTCAACCCCTTGGTATGAAAAGGACATACCTTTTGAAGAAGCAGCTGAAATTGGAACTAGAAAAGTCATTACGGATCATTCAACTATTGGGATAGTAGTAACAACAGATGGTTCAATTACAGATATAGATAGATCCAATTACATAAAGGCTGAAGAAAGAGTAATATTTGAATTGAAAGAATTAGAAAAGCCTTTTGTAATTATTCTAAATACTAAACATCCCAATTTAGATAGCACTATAGCATTAAGGGAAAGTTTGGAAGAAAAGTATGGGGTATCAGTAGTAACTGTAGATTGTTTGAATATGGAAATTGAAGATGTGGAGAAAGTTTTTGAAAAGCTATTGTTTGAATTTCCAGTTAAAGAGATTACCATCAATTTACCAGGTTGGATAGAAGGTTTACCAAGGAATCATTGGATAAAATCTAATATATTAGATTCTTTAAAGGAATCAGTACAAACTTTACAGAAATTAAATGAAGTTGATATTTCTTTAAAAGTTTTAAATGAACTGGATATAGTAAAGGATATTAATATAAAGGAAATCAAATTGGGGGAAGGAGTAGTAAATGCTGAAATAATTATTGATGAAGGATTGTTCTATGAAGTATTAAAAGAGATGACTGGATATACAATAGAAGGCGATTATCAAATATTAGGTTTAATAAACAAATTAGCTCATACAAAGAGGGAGTACGATAAAATTGAAAATGCTTTGATTCAAGCTAATGAAATTGGCTATGGTTTGGTAAGTCCTAGTCTAGATGAAATGGAATTAGATGAACCAGAAATATATAGGCAGGGCAATAGATTTGGTGTAAAACTGAAAGCAAAGGCTCCTTCCCTACATTTATTACGTTGTGATATCACCACTGAAGTATCACCTTTAATAGGAACGGAGAAGCAAAGTGAAGAGCTGGTAAAATATTTCTTAGACGAATTTGAAGGGGACCCATCAAAGATCTGGCAATCCAATTTATTTGGCAAATCCCTATATGATTTAGTTAACGAACAATTGCAAGGGAAACTAAACACCATGCCTGATGATGCAAGAAATAAGATGAGAAGAGCGTTAGAAAGGATAATCAATGATGGTAGCGGTGGATTGATTTGCATTATTATTTAAAATTGATATTGGAAATCCACATCTCTCTGAAAAAATAGAAACAGGTAGAAAATTATTGTTTTCTACCTGTTTCTATTTTTGGTCGGGATGACTGGATTTGAACCAGCGGCCCCAAGTCCCCCAGACTTGTGCGCTACCATACTGCGCCACATCCCGATATTAAGTTGTAATCCTTGTAACGTTGCAGTAGACTGGATTATATAAGTTTGAATTTGTTTAAGACATTTATATTATAACCTAAAATTTGTGATTTTGCAAACATTTTTCAAATACCAGTCTAGTGCTTATTTATAATATTAGAGTAAAATAATATATAAGTAATTAATTCAAAATGCCTAGGAAAAAATATTAACAGTAGGTTTAACCTAGGGGATAGTTATGATATACTTAATATAAAACAAATAAAATATGGAGGTAGTTTTAATTTTGTTGACATATATTCAAAGAGTATTATTATTATTATTTACTGTTAGTTTTATAGGGTATATATTAGTGGTATTGAGGGAAAAACTCTATTTAAAAAATAATTTAATTATTATTGATAATAAATCTGTAACTTCACAGCATTTAGAAAAAGCGGATATGAAGGAATTCGTTTTAGATGGCGCTAGAGTAAAATCTGGAGATGAGGTAAAGGTTATTACAAATGCCAAGGATAAGTTTGTTGGTATTTTAATAGGGGCAATTAAAAAGGAAAAGGCAATTTTGATGGTGACTCATAACAATGAAATAAAACAATTGGCCATAGAGAATATTTCAAAATTTAAAGTAATAAGCAAATATGGTAGATTCTTTAATTTCTAAAAGAAATAAATTAAGGGTGGTAAAATGTCCCAAGAAGAACGTAAATTGAGAAGAAAAAGGAAAAAAAGATGGAGACTATTATTCTTTAGTTTAATATTTCTATTTATGTTATTTAGAAGCGTTCCTTCGTTGTTTGCCACGGCGTTTAAAACCGTATTGCCAGAAGAATATACCGTTGAAGATAAAATAGAGACAGAAGCTATTATAATAAGAAAAGAAAACTTGTATAAAGCTGATGGAGAAGGTAAAATTGAATTATATCCTAATGAAGGTGAACGAGTGGCATCAGGAACTAAAATAGCAAAAATCACCTTACTCCATGATACTTCTACTTTGAAGCAACAATTGGAAGAGGTAGAGAACAAGATTGATATTCTGACAAAAACCGAGGTGGATAATGAAAGTATTAAGAATGATCAAAATAAGATAAAAGAAAATATTGATAATATTATAGAAGAAATACAGATAAGTATATCCAATGAGGATTATGAAAGAGCTGGGATTTTAAAGGACAAACTATCCATATATGATGGAAAGCAAAAGAATATTGGAAGGGATAATACTCTTATCAATCAAAGCTTAGATAATTTAAAGAAGAAGAGAGAAGAAATTGCTAGCCAGATTTCACAAAATAGCATCAATTATTTTTCTCAAGAACCAGGAGTTATATCCTATAAAATAGATGGTTTTGAGGAGATATATTCAATAAACCATAAAGATGATTATGAATATTCGGATTTTAAGGAAATTGCCAATAAACAGAGGATAATATCAAATAATGATAATGTTAAAGCTAATGAACCCATTTTTAAGATAATAGATAATTTTGAGTGGTACATGATTATAAAGATTGAAAATATTAAAGATATATCAACTTTTGAAGAGGGAGATTCTATCCTTTTAACAGGAAACCAGATAGATGGTGAATTAAAAGGATTTATAGAAAGAATATCCAGGGATAAGAGTAAGGGGTTGATTATTGCTAAGTTTAATACGGATTTTCATAATTATTATGATAAAAGGGATATTCCAGTTAATATCATTAAATATAAATACGATGGATATAAAATCCCAAATAAAGCTATCCTAGATAAGGACGGGATTAAGGGAGTTTATATTAAGGAAATTAGCGGAATAATAAAGTTTAGACCTATTGAAATAATAAAGGAAGACGAAGAATTTACTTATATTAGTAAAGGAGATAAAAGTAGCAACATCAATATAAAGGGGAGTGATAAACCCACTAGAACTGTAAGACAATTTGATGAAATACTTTTAAATACAATTAGAATAAAAGAAGGAATGATTATTGATTGACATCAAGGAGGTAATAAAAATTACTATTAGGGATAATTTACTAAATGTAGAAAAAAATATAGATGAAGCCTTAAAAAAGTCTGGAAGAGTAGGTGATAAAGTCCACATTATAGCTGTAACAAAAACCGTTGGAGTAGATAGGATAAATGAAGCAATTGAGTTAGGATTAATAGATATTGGTGAAAATAGGCCTCAAGAATTAGTCAAAAAGTACGATATTATAGGTAATAAGGCTAATTATCACATGATAGGTCATTTACAGACCAATAAAGTAAAGACTATCATAGATAAAGTGACTTTAATACATTCTTTAGATCGTATATCACTTGCTAAAGAATTAAACAAAAGGGCTAGAAAAAATGATATAATAATTAATACTTTAATTCAAGTTAATGTAGCAGAGGAAGAAAGTAAGTTTGGATTAAAAGTGGAAGAAGTAATTCCTTTCTTAGAGAAGATATTAAAATATGATAATCTTAGAGTAAAAGGATTGATGACCATAGCGCCTTTTGTTGAAGATCCTGAAGAAACAAGATGGGTATTTAGAGAATTGCGTAGGTTGAGCGAAGTAATAAAGGGTAAAGGGTATAATAATGTGGAGATGGAAGTCTTATCAATGGGTATGACCAATGACTATCAAATAGCAATCGAAGAAGGTTCAAATGTGGTAAGAATTGGGACGGGTATATTTGGTCAAAGAAAATAAATGATAGGAGGGTTATTATGTCAAGTATTATGGATAAATTGAAATATTTTATTGGGATTGATGATTTGGATTTAGAAGATGAATATGAGGAATATGAAGAAGAGGAATTAGAAGAATTACCTGTTAATACAAGCTCTAGTAGAATGAGAAATAGAGTTGTGAATATCCATACATCTGGCAACATGAAATTAGTAGTTCATGAACCTTTAAACTATGAAGATGCACCTAAGATTGTGGATGATTTAAAGATGAGAAAAACTGTTGTAGTAAATTTAGAGCAATTAGAACCAGGAATTAAAAGGCAGATTTTTGATTTTATAAACGGAGGACTTTATTCTCTTGAGGGAAGTATCCAAAAAGTAACTACTGATATATTCGTTCTTGCACCAAGCAATGTGGAAATAGATGGAAATATCAAGGATGAATTAAAAAATAAGGCGCTTTTCAATTGGTAAAATAAGAGGAATAAGAGGTAATTTAATGATAACTTTATATAGAGCTTTAAATATTTTATTCAACATTATAGAACTTTTAATTTTAGTCAGAATAATATTTTCCTTTTTAAGGATTGGTCCATATAACCCCATAGGAAGAATTGTATATGAGTTAACAGAACCTATATTGTCACCAGCAAGGGAATTGATTTATAAATTAGGAATAGATACTGGCATGTTTGATTTTTCACCTATTGTTGCTATTCTAATACTTAGACTTATTATAAGAGTTGTAGGAGCTATATTATTTTAGTATTGTGGGGATATAGTTGAGATTAGATAGAGATAAATTATTAAATCATATAATAGATGAAGAACAAATTTTGAATATGCGAAAAGTATTAGATCAAATTGAGATAGTGATAAATAGGCATACTATTGGAAGTACAGATTTTATGAATCCTTATGAGAGAAGGTTAGCTCAATCTGTATTAAATAGGTTTATGGATATTTCCTATAAAGAATTAGGGGGTATAGATGAAGCTGAAAGAAAAGTTATATTGATTTATCCTGAGTACTTTCAATATCAGGATATTGAATCTCCTATTAAATCTTTAATGATAGAGGGTAATATTGGAAACTTATCCCATAGAGATTTTTTGGGTGGAATCCTTAATTTAGGAATAAATAGAGAAAAAATAGGGGATATATTAATACATGAAGATAATGTTCAGGTAGTAGTAAAAAATGAAATTTCTGATTATATTTTAATTAGCTTAACAAAAATCGGCAGAGAAAGGGTCAAGGTGAAAGAAATTCCATTGAGGGAGTTGAAACAAGGGCATATAGAATATATGGATATTTTTGCAACTGTATCATCCCTCAGATTAGATGCTTTAATTAGCAGCGCTTGGAATTTGTCTAGAAGTAAAAGTCAAGAATTAATTGAGTCAAAAAGGGTAAAAGTCAATTGGGAACCTATAGAAAGGGTGTCTAAGGACATTGGAGAAGGGGATATTATTTCAGCTAAGGGATATGGTAGATTTATATTGAATTCGATTAAAGGAATTAGTAAAAGGGGAAGAGTGAGAGTGGAGCTTAGACTATTAAAATAAATGGAGTGAGTTATATGATTACACCCCTGGACATTCAAAACAAAGAATTTAAAAAAACCTTTAGGGGATATAAGGAATCAGAGGTAGATCAATTTTTAGACGAAATCATTGATGATTATGAAAAGCTTTATAGAGAAAATATAGAGTTGAAGGATAAAATACTAGTATTAAATGAACAAATTAAACAGTATAACAATTTAGAAAAAACATTAAAGGATACTCTTGTAGTTGCCCAAAGTACAGCTGATGATGTAACTCGAGCAGCAAGACAAAAATCAGAAATAATTATTGATGAGGCAGAATTATCTGCTAAAAAGATGATTGAAGCTGCTAAGGAAGAAGTGAAAAGCATTCAAAAAGAGTATGAAAATCTAAGGAAAGAGGTCTTCATCTTTAGAACCCGATACAAATCATTTATTGAAGCACAGTTAATAACTTTAGATGAATTCTATTCTAAAATAGAAAAAGATGCTTCTAATGTGAATAATCATGATGATTTAGAAGACTACATAGATGAGTCTGACGAGTCTGAATTAGAATCGGAAAGTTTTGTGGAAGTAGATAAAAATGTTGATAATTTGGGGGCTTAGCCCCCAAATTCTATTTAGTGAAGTATTAGAGACTTATGATGGAGGAGTAAGTATGACGGAAAAGATTATTATAGATGATGAATTGTCCTTAGGAGGAGAGGAATTCATCATTATTGCAGGGCCTTGTGCAGTAGAAAATAGAAATCAAATGGAGAAGATAGGCAAGTTTTTAAATAGATTAGGAATAAAAATTATAAGAGGTGGAGCTTTTAAGCCTAGAACAAGTCCTAGAGCTTTCCAGGGTTTAGGGATGGATGGTTTAAAGATTTTAAAGGATATAAAGGAAAGATATAATTTTAAAGTAATTTCGGAAATAATGGATCCAAGGGATATTGAGGAAGCTTATGAATATATTGATATATATCAAATAGGTTCTAGAAATATGCAAAACTATCCTCTTTTAAAGGAAATGGGGAAAGTTGATAAACCTGTATTATTGAAACGGGGAATGAGTGCTACTATAGATGAATGGATAAAGGCTTCTGAATATATAAAGATGGAAGGAAATCAAAAGATTATACTATGTGAAAGAGGTATTAGAACCTTTGAGAGTTATACTAGAAATACTTTAGATTTAATGAGTGTTCCCATTATTAAATCTAAAACCAAATACCCTATTATTGTAGATCCTAGTCATGGTACTGGTAGGAGGGAACTGGTATTACCTGCTTCTAAAGCTGCCTTAGCCCTAGGTGCTCATGGATTAATAATAGAGATTCATCCTGAGCCAGAAAAGGCTTTATCTGACGGAGCCCAATCTTTAAGCTTTGTTGAGTTCGAAACTTTATTTAATGAGATAAACAATATGATAAAAGCTTTAAAGACTAAAATGTAAATTATATCCCTTTATTTTCATAGAATGTATTATAAAGATGAGAATGGAGGGAAATTTTTATGACAGATTATCCTTTGGTTGAATATGATGATGAATTATTATTCTTTTTCATTTTGCTTACTCATATTTGGGGTGCTAAATACAAAAAAGAAAATCTTCTATTCTTCCTCTTGATTTTAATGATGTATACATGACTTTCATAATATTTAGCATGAATGATTAATTTAGATATGGGAATATTATTATCAAAATATTTTCTATACTATCTAGGAGGAAAGTCATGGAGAAATCAAAAAAGGAAAACTTGAAAGAAAGGCTATATGAAGAAAAACGAAAAGTAGTAGATATCATAGAAAAGATGAAAAATGTAGAGGAATTTGGGTCTATGGATGAATACTATACTGAATTGTCTTTTTATGATAATCATCCAGCAGACCTAGGAACTGAAATGTTTCAAATGGAACAGGATAAAGGTCTAATAGATAAGCTAAATAATACCTTATATGAAATTGAAGAATCTATTGGAGAATTAGAAACTGAAACATATGGTCTATGTAAAATCTGTGGGGAAAAAATCGATGAAGAAAGATTAAAATTAATACCCTATGTAAAACTTTGTATTCACTGTGCTAATGAAAAACTACCATTAGATAAAAAAAGACAGTTTAGACCTGAAGAAGAAGATAGTATTAGCCCTTTTAGCAAAAGCCATAGAGAAGGCAATCTATTTGATAGAGAGGATAGCTATCAAGCGGTAGCTAGGTATAATAAAATAGATAATGACCCTTCCTTTAATACAGGAGATAATATGGGAGTATATGATGAGGAAGATAGTGGAGTGGTGGAAGATGTTGAAAAGATTTCCCAAGAATATTATGATGAAACAAAGGAATAATATGGGAGAAATGGCCAAAGACTTTCATGAAATATTTTCATTGAAAGTCTTTGCTTTTTAATATTACTAAACCCATGTTGTAATTAACCTGATTATGTTTTAAAATAATATTATAATTGAATAATATGAGGAGGAAATATTTTGTTATATTTTATAGTAGTATTAATTATTGTATTGGATCAAGTAACAAAATTTGCAGCTGTTAAATACTTAAAGGGGAAGGGTCCATATATAATAATTGAAAACTTTTTTCAATTATGTTATGTGGAGAATTTGGGAGCTGCTTTTGGAATATTACAGAATAAAAAAATTTTTTTTGTTATAGTCACATCTATAGTAATTATATGCATAGTATTCTTTCTTGTAAAAAATTCACACAATATTAACCAATTATTAAAGATAGGGTTAGTCATGTTATTAGGTGGTGCAATTGGCAATTTAATTGATAGGATTAGATTAGGCTATGTAGTGGATTTTATTAGTTTCAAACTTGGTAAAGGATATGACTTTCCTGTGTTTAATATAGCGGACATTTTCATAGTTAGTGGTACCTTTTTAGTGATGAGTTTAATTTTATTAAATAAATATGAAAATTGAGGAGAGTATAATGAATTTATTGGAATTATTTGTGGAGGAGATAAATTCTATAAGATTAGATTCCTATCTTGCAAATAGATTAGATGATGTTTCAAGAAGTTATATACAGAAATTGATTAAAGAAGGATTAGTTTTTGTCAATGGCAATTCCAGTAAGGCAAGGTACCTTGTAAAAAAAGGAGATTTTATTCAAGTAAAATTACCTATAAAAAAACCTGAGGAACCAGTTCCTGAAAACTTACCTATAGACATAATATATGAGGATGAAGATATTGTAATAGTAAATAAACCTCAAGACATGGTGGTACATCCAGCTCCAGGGAATCCTTCTGGAACTCTAGTAAATGCTCTTTTATATCATGTTGATAGATTGGCTCCAACTAATGATTATATGAGACCTGGTATAGTACATAGATTGGATAAAGATACATCTGGATTATTAATAGTTGCAAAGAATGACAATGCTTACAAGTCATTAGTACAGCAGTTAAAGAAAAGAAGTGTTAAAAGGATATATATGGCTTTGGTTTATGGGAAAATGAGCTTGGATAGTGGAACTATTAATGCATCTATAGGTAGGAATCCAATAGATAGAAAGAAGATGACTGTAAAGAATAAAAATGGAAAGGAAGCTATTACCCATTATAGAGTAATAAAAGAGTTTCAGGAATACACTTTAGTAGAAGCTTCTTTAGAAACTGGGAGAACTCATCAAATTAGAGTTCATATGGCATATATTAATCATCCCATCGTTGGGGATTCAGTATATAGCGGAAGAAAAAATGAATTTTCATTAGATACTCAACTTCTACATGCAAAAAAATTGGGTTTTATACACCCTAGAACTGGTGAGTATATGGAGTTTGAATCGGAATTACCTAATGAATTTAGGAAAGTACTTGAATTATTAAATATAAGGAATAGGTAGGTGATTATAATGGATACCAAAGCTATTATATTGGACGAAAAGGCTATTCAAAGGGTAACGACTAGAATATCTAATGAGATTATTGAAAGAAATAAGGGTATAGAAGATATTATTTTAGTTGGTATAAAAACCAGAGGGGTTCCCTTTGCCCAAAGGCTAGCTAAAAAAATTGAAGAAATAGAAGGGGAGAGAATTGATGTTTTGACTTTAGATATTACATTATATAGGGATGATTTAACAGAATTGTATAGAGATCCTGTGGTAAAGGATAAAAAATTTAATTATGATATAAATGATAAAATAATCGTATTGGTGGATGATGTAATATTTACAGGCAGAACTGTTAGAGCTGCTCTTGATGCTTTGATAGATATGGGTAGACCAAGAAAGGTACAATTGGCTGTTCTGATAGATAGAGGCCATAGGGAATTACCCATAAGGGCAGATTATGTAGGGAAAAATCTTCCCACTTCTAGAAATGAAGTAGTAAGTGTTTGTTTTAACGAAATTGATGGATTAGATAGGGTAGTAATAAAATCGAAAAGATAGAGGATTTAAAAACCTTCTATCTTTTCGATTTTTTCAATATTTTCCTTTTTAGGTGTTACAAAAATGGTACTAAAATTTTCGTAGATTACCATTCCAGCTTTAGCGTTTTTAGGTTTTTTTACATTTTTCTTCTCCGTATAATCTACAGCCACATTGGTAGAATTTTTGCCTTTACTATAATAGGCTGCTAACATTGCAGCTTCTTCTAAGGTTGTTTCAGGAACCACT
This sequence comes from Clostridium sp. Cult2, assembly GCF_021655075.1. Classification (GTDB taxonomy): domain Bacteria; phylum Bacillota; class Clostridia; order Tissierellales; family Tepidimicrobiaceae; genus Schnuerera. The sequence goes on along the minus strand of NZ_PPXX01000102.1, from coordinate 110,078 downwards.
TGGCTTTCAACTTTAATGATTACATGGCTGCCTGGCATTTTTTGAACGTGGAACCACAAATCCTCTTTATGGGCTGTTTTTAATGTTAGATTATCATTCTGTCTATTATTTTTCCCTACAAAGATATGAAAGCCGTCTGATGATATATAATGATGAGGTTTAGAGATGGCTTCTTTTTTCTTCTTTTTCTTTAAATTTCCTTTTAAATATCCCTCTTTGATTAGTTCTTCTCTTATTTCATCTATCTCTATTACCTCTGTACAATTATCTAGGCTATGCAATACATTTTCCAAATACTCTATTTCTTCTTCTGTTTCAGGTATTTGCTTTAACAATAATAGATTAGCATTTTTAAGTTTTGAATATCTTTTGTAATATCTCTGAGCATTTTCAGCTGGTGAATACCTTTTATCTAAAGGAACTATTATTTTATCCATATTTTCAGAATAGAAGTTTTCTAATTCTACTTCCTCTAACCCTTTACCTATCCTATATAGATTAGCAGATATTAAATCTGCATATATTTTGTATTTATCTCTATTTTTGCTATCCAATAACTCCTGTTTTTGTTTAGCAAGTTTATTTAAAGAACGATCTAGTTTTATCTGTACAGATTTTCTCAAAGATTGAGATTTCTGATATACTCGGTCTAATGTATCGTTTTTAATATAGTATTGGTCTAATACTTTGCTAATGGAATCTACATAGGTTTTATTTTCAACAAATTGATATAAATCAAGAGCATAGAAAGCTAGATAGCTTTTTTCATATCCATTTTTTATCAATAGAGGTTTAAAATCATTTTCTTTTACTCTATTGACTATTGCCATAAAAGAATGGAACAATTTACTTTTCTCTTCCATAGTCAAACTGGATATAGGTCTATCTATATTTATATTGGAACGGAAACATATTTCTTTACCAATTAGTGGGCCTAGCCCCATGTAGTTTGTATAAAAGAACTTATAAATTTGTTTGTTACCATTATCATTGTCAAGTAGCTGGAAAAACTGGTCTTCCCTTAGCTCTAAAGGGTTTAACTTATTGTTTTGTTGAGGGTAATTATATTCTATACCAGGTAAAACCTGTCGAACTCTACTCATATCAGAGGTGACCCTTTTGATAGAATCGATAATCTTTAAAGATTTTTTATCTATCAAAATAATATTGCTGTATTTACCCATGATTTCAACAATAAGTCTTTTTTCTGTTGGTTCCCCTAGTTCATCTTTAGAAGAAATATCAATAAAGATGATTCTATCCATTTGAAATTGTTCTATGTTTAATATTATCCCTCCCGATAGATGTTTTCTCAATAACATACAAAACATAGGTGGAGAGGATGGATTTGATTTTCCATAGTTTGTGAGATGGATTCTAGGGTTGTTGCTACTTGCAGAGATTAATAATTTTCTATTTTTACCTTTATTATATATATTCATAAGTATTTCGTCATTTTCATGCTGATATATTTTATCGACTCTTCCACCTAAAATGGTATTATCTAATTCTTGAACTATAGATCTTGTAACAATTCCATCTAAAGACATAAAAATTCCTCCCCAAATTAATAGTAATACAATTATATCATTTAGTAATAGATAAATAAACTGATGAGTTTTAGGGCATAAATATTAAAATATTGTAATAAACTATGGATTTTTTGAGTTTTTAAGATTATAATCTTTATTTAAAATATAATTAAAATGTTTAAATTCCATTGACAATAATAAATAAGTTGATATTATTATTCATGAAGGAGAAAGGATGAAGTCGATGATAAAGAGTATGACAGGATTTGGCATGGGAGAGAGTACTGACGGGATACATAATTTCAGTTTAGAAATTAAAACTGTAAACCATAGATATAATGATATAGTATTAAAAATGCCTAAACATCTTAATTACTTAGAGGATGAGATTAAAAAAAGGATTAAGAATAGAATTAGTAGAGGAAGGGTAGAAGTATATATAAATTTGGAATATATTAGCGAATCAGCTATGAATGTTAAAGTAGATATTCCATTAGCAAAAGCTTTTAAAGATAGTTTAGAAACTATAGTGGACCAATTGAATATAAAAGATGAGATAAAACTATCCCATATATTATCTGTTTCTGAAATAATTAAAATGGAGAGAAAGGAATTAGATGAGGATGTTACTTGGGATTGTTTAAAGACTGCTCTTGATATGGCTTTGGAAAAAGTAATGGACATGAGAATAAAAGAAGGAATTATACTCAAGAAGGATATGGAATCTCAGATTATAAAGATTGAAAAAATGGTAATGGAAATAGAAAATAGATCACCCATAGTGGTAGAAGAGTATAAGGAAAAGCTAAAAGATAGAATTGAAGAGTTACTGGATGAAGAATATAATCTAGACGAAGAGAGATTAAACAATGAAATAGCATTTTTTGCAGATAAATCCGATATAAATGAGGAGATAGTTAGGTTTAATAGCCATATCAGCCAATTTTTAAAGGCATTAGAAGAAGCAGAACCAGTGGGTAGAAAATTGGATTTTATTATTCAAGAAATGAATAGGGAGATTAATACTATAGGTTCTAAGGCTAACGATTTAGTCATAGGTAATTATGTAATAGATGTTAAAAGTGAGTTGGAAAAAATGAGGGAACAAGCTCAAAATATTGAATGATACTAAAGGAGGTAGTGGTATGAGTATAAAGTTAATAAATATTGGTTTTGGTAATATAGTATCTGCCAATAGGATTATTGCCATTGTAAGTCCCGAATCAGCACCTATAAAGAGGATGATACAGGATGCCAGAGATAACGGAATATTGATTGATGCCACTTATGGAAGAAGAACAAGGGCAGTAATTGTAACAGATAGTGATCATATTATTTTATCAGCTGTCCAACCAGAGACAGTTGCTCAAAGATTAAATAATAAATCAAATGTAAAAGAAGATTTAGGTTAGGAAGTGAGGATTAAATGTCAAAGGGTTTTCTGTTGGTGATATCTGGGCCTTCTGGATGCGGTAAAGGCACCATATGTAAAAAGATATTGGAAAGGAATGAAAAACTTGTTTTTTCCGTATCAGCTACTACTAGAATGCCTAGAAAGGGAGAAGTAGAGGGAGTAAATTATTTTTTTATTAATGAAGAGAAGTTTGGCAAAATGGTAGAGAATAATGAATTTTTAGAATATGCTAATGTGCATGGTAATCTCTATGGTACTCCCAGAAAATTTGTATTAGAACAAGTTGAAAATGGAGAAATAGTAATATTAGAAATAGATGTACAAGGAGCTTTACAAGTAAAGAAATCCTACCCAGAAGCGGTGTTTATATTTCTGCTTCCTCCTTCTATGAGTGAGTTGAAAAATAGGATTAAAAAAAGAGGAACTGAGACGGAAGAAGATATAGATATTAGGCTTAAAAATGCTTTTAAAGAATTAGAATTTGTAGATGAATATGATTATATTGTAATAAATGATGAAGTTATGAATGCAGTAGCAAAAACTGAAACGATAATTGGAGCAGAAAAATTAAAAGTAAAAAGATTAAAAAATATTATAGAAAAAATTATTGATTAAGGAGGTTTCTAATGTACAATCCGTCAATAAACGAATTATCAAATATTGCCGATAGTAGGTATACTCTGGTCATGTTGACAGCTAAAAGATCAAGACAAATAGTTGATGGTGCAAAGCCATTAATAGAAACATCATCGACAAAGCCTGTAAGTATTGCTATTGAGGAAATAATGGAAGGGAAGATTAGATATAGTAGACCTGAAATAAAAGGTATTAAGTAGGTGAAAAGATGCTTAAAGATAAGAATATTATAGTTGGTGTAACTGCTGGGATTGCTGCTTATAAAGCTGTAGATTTGGTAAGTAGATTAAAAAAGCAAAATGCCAATGTGGAAGTGATTATGACTGAAAATGCTAAAAAATTTGTTTCACCATTGACATTTCAGACAATGGCATTAAATCCAGTCTATGTAGATATGTTTAAGGAGCCAAGAAATTATGATGTGGAACATATTTCTATTGCTGAAAAAGCTGATGTATTTTTAATTGCACCAGCTACAGCAAATATTATAGGTAAAATTGCTAATGGAATTGCAGATGACCTTCTTACCACTACTATTATGGCAACAAAGGCTAAAGTTATATTTGCTCCAGCTATGAATACCAACATGTATTTAAACCCAATTGTACAGAAAAATATGGATTATTTGAAAGAATTGGGTTATGAGTTTATAAAACCAGGGGTAGGTATGTTAGCATGCCAAACCTATGGACCAGGCAGGATGGCAGAGCCAATGGATATTGTTCAATATGTGATAAATAATTTTTATGATAAGGATTTAGTTGGGAAAAAATTTGTTATAACTGCTGGTCCAACTATAGAACCTTTAGATCCAGTAAGGTATGTTACCAACCATTCAAGTGGTAAAATGGGATATAAAATAGCAGAAGAAGCTGTAAAAAGAGGAGCGGAAGTTGTACTGATAACAGGGCCTACAAATTTAGAATCTCCAGGGGATGTTGAAGTTATAAGGGTAAATACTACTATGGAGATGTTTAATGCTGTAGAGGAGCAATTCCAATCCTGTGATGCTTTAATAAAAGCAGCAGCACCTTTGGATTATAGACCAGAAGTAGTTAGCGATGTAAAGATAAAGAAAAAAGATGGGGAGAAGGATGAATTAAATATTAAATATATAAGAAATCCAGATATTGCTGCCCATTTTGGAAATAACAAGAAGAATCAAATAGTTGTAGGGTTTGCTGCTGAGACAAATGATCTTATAGAAAATGCTAAAGAGAAATTGATAAAAAAGAACCTGGATTTCATAGTAGCCAACGATATTACTGAAGATGGAGCTGGTTTTAAAACTGATACTAATTTAGTAACAATTATAGATAATGAAGGTACAGTTACTGATTATCCTATATTGGATAAATCACAAGTTGCAAAAATTATTATAGACAAGATTAAAGATTTAATAAATAATAAAAGCTAGATGTCAATCTTTATCTAGCTTTTATTATTTAATCAATATAAGGGAATGATTCTATGAACAGAAAATATGCTCAGGTGATTATAGATAATAAAGCTTCAAGTACTGATAAACCTTATACCTATATAATCAGTCCTGATATGGTTGAATCCATAGAAGAAGGTATGAGGGTGTTGGTACCCTTTGGTAGAGGGAATAAGGTGATTAAGGGAATAGTAATTAAGATTCAAGAGGATTATCAGGGAGAATATCGATTAAAAAAGATAATAGATATTATTGACGATAAACCTCTTATATCCAAAGATATGATAGAATTAAGCTTATGGTTATCTAGGAAATATTTATCACCTTATAATGATGCTTTTCAAACAGTACTTCCCCCTGGAGATTTCAAAGAGGTCAAAACCAATATTATTCTAAAAGAGATTAACCCTGAAATTTACGATTATTTAAACCCCTTAGAAAAAGAAATTATTGATATAATAAACAACCAAGATGGTAAGATGGAGCTAGAAGTTTTAAAGGGTTTTATTAAAAATAAAATAACTAATAAGGACATTAGAGAATTAGAAAAAAAGAATATTATTGAAACTTCTTTAGAGATTCAAACTTCAATAGAAAAAAAGTATGAAAAATTTGCTATTATTAAGGATAAATCTATTTCTTATGATGAAATGTTAAATATTATTGGGACAAGAAGTTACAAACAATTGGAAATTGCCAAATTTTTATGGAATATTGATGAAATATCTACAAAGGAATTGATGGTTAAAACTAATAGTTCTCTTTCTACTATAAGGGCTTTGGAAAGGAAAGGTATTATTGAAATTTTTGATAAAGAAGTATATAGGACTCCAATCAAGAATGATATTCAACCTTATAAGAAGCCTCCACTATCTTTAGATCAAAAGCATTGTGTTGATACTATATTATATAGTATTAATAATAAAGAAAAAACTAACAAATTTTTAATTCATGGTGTAACAGGAAGTGGGAAAACGGAAATATATCTTCAGTTAGTGGAAGAGATGATTAAGAAAGGTAAAGAGACCATAGTCCTTGTACCAGAAATTGCTCTTACCCCACAAACTATTAGTAGGTTTGTCGGAAGATTTGGAGATAATGTAGCGGTTCTTCATAGTAAGTTGTCTTTTGGCGAAAGATTTGATCAATGGCGGAAAATAAAAGAAGGTAATGTAAAAATAGTAGTAGGAGCTCGATCAGCTATATTCGCTCCTTTCAATAATTTAGGCCTTATTATTATTGATGAAGAACATGAATCTACATATAAATCCACTATGAACCCTAAATATGATGCCATTGAAGTAGCGGAAAAGAGATGTGAACAGGTAGGCGGTTTTTTAGTCAAAGGTTCAGCTACTCCATCTTTAGAATCCTATTATAGGAGTATAAATGGGGATATTAAATTATTAAATTTAAAGAAAAGGATAAATGATAAAAAGTTACCTGATGTTAAAATAGTGGATATGAGGGAGGAACTTAGTTCAGGTAATAAATCCATATTTAGTAGAGAATTATATGAAGCTATTGATGAAAATCTTAGAGCAGGTAAGCAAACTATACTTTTTTTAAATAGAAGGGGCTATTCTACCTTCGTATCTTGCAGACAATGTGGATATGTAGTAAAATGTAATGAATGTAGTATCTCTATGACCTATCATTTTAAGGAAGATAAATTAAAATGCCATTATTGTGGATTGGCTATTGATCCACCCAAAGTATGTCCTGCTTGTAATAGTAAATATATTAAATATTTTGGTATAGGAACTGAAAAAGTAGAGGAATATACAAAGAAGTATTTCCCAAAAGCAGTGGTTAAGAGGATGGATATGGATACCACTAGTAGAAAGGGAAGTCATGAATCCATTCTTAATAAGATGAAAGATGGAAAGATAGATATCTTAATTGGTACTCAAATGGTGGCAAAAGGATTAGACTTTAAAAATGTTACTTTAGTTGGAATAATTGCTGCTGACACAAGTCTAAATCTACCAGATTTTCGTTCTTCTGAAAGAACTTTTCAACTAATTACCCAAGTAGCAGGTAGAGCTGGAAGAGGCGAGTTTGAAGGTAGAGTAGTTGTTCAAACTTACAGTCCTAATCATTATAGTATTCAGTATGCAAAAAATCATGATTATTTAGCATTTTATAATAAAGAAATCCTTTTGAGGAAAGAATTTAATTATCCACCCTTTATAAATTTAATATCCATTGTAGTATATGGAGAGGATAATAAACATATAGCAGTGGTAACAAAGGAAGTTTATAATGCTTTAACAGAGAGTATGGAAAAGAACGATCTTAATGAATTGAAGGATAATATTATAGGCCCTTTTCCTGCTCCTTTGGAAAAGATAAAGAAGAATTACAGGTATCAGATAATTATTAAAAGCAAAGATGAATATATGAATCAGTTAAAAAAACTTATAGAGTGGGTATGTATATATAATAGGAATAAAATCAATTTAACAGGAGTTAAATTCAATATAGATATTAACCCCAATTCAATATTGTAGGAGGAATTAATATGGCTATTAGACAGATTAGATATGAAGGAGACCCTATTTTAAGAAAGACATCTAGAGAGGTTACTGAAGTAAATGAAAGGATAAAAGTTTTATTGGAAGATATGATAGATACTATGTATGAAAATGAAGGGGTGGGGTTAGCTGCACCTCAAGTGGGAGTTCTTAGAAGGGTAATTGTTATAGATATAGGAGAAGGACCAATTAAGCTTATTAACCCTGAAATACTTGAAAAAGAAGGGGAATATATAGATGTAGAGGGCTGTTTAAGCGTTCCCAATAGGGCTGGAACTGTAAAGAGGCCAGAAAGGGTAAAAGTTAAATATTTAGATGAATTTGGGCAAGAAAAGATAATTGAGGGAACAGGATTATTGGCAAAAGCTCTTTGTCATGAAATTGATCATCTAAACGGAATACTATTTATTGATAAGATGATAGAAGAAATAATACCTGAAGAAGAGAATGAAGAATTAGAATAGAGGTGATTATGTGAAGGTTGTATTCATGGGTACACCTGAGTTTGCAGTTCCATCTTTAGAATATTTATATGAAAATGGATACAATATCTCTCTAGTAATAACTCAAAGGGATAAACCTAGAGGAAGAGGTAAAAGAGTACTGGCTACTCCTATAAAGGAAAAAGCTTTAGAATTAGGGTTAGAGGTATATCAACCTGATTCTGTAAACTCAAAAGAATCTATTGATAAACTGAGAAAAATTTCACCAGACTGTATAATCGTAGCAGCCTATGGTCAAATTTTAAAGAAGGATATATTAAATTTACCACCCTATGGATGTTTAAATATACACGCCTCCCTTTTACCAAAGTATAGAGGGGCTGCTCCAATAAATTGGGCTATAATAAATGGAGAGAAAGAAACAGGAGTAACCATAATGAAGATGGAGCAAGGATTAGATACAGGAGATATGCTTAAATTTGAGACAATACCTATAGAGGCTGAGGATGATTCGGAATCAATTCATGATAAATTGTCTCAATTGGGTGGTAGGTTGATTGTTGAAACATTAAAGGATATAAAAAGTGGGAATATCACTAGCACCCCACAGGATGATGAATTGTCCACTTATGCACCTAAGATATCAAAGGAAACTGGTAGAATTGATTGGAATAGCAGTGGAGATAATATTATTAACCTAATAAGAGGGCTTAAACCTTGGCCTTCTGCCTATATAATCTATAAAGGCCATAAGGTTAAAATTCATAAAGCTAAGAGTATAAAAAAATTTATTGATGGAGATAATGGAGTAATTATTAAAGTTTCTAATGAAGGGATATATGTAAATTGTGCAGATTCGTGTATTGTTATAGACGAATTACAATTTCCTGGTAAGAGGAAGATGGATGTAGCAGAGTATCTAAGGGGAAATCAATTGGATGTAAATATTAAGTTAGGCTAGTATCAGTATGATTTGAGGAGGAGATAATATGTATCAAGGATATTATGGTGGGATAGGTGGAACTTGGTTTTTAATCTTAATGCCTGCTTTACTATTTGCAATGTATGCACAATTTAAAGTTTCATCGTCTTTCAACAAGTATTTAAGAGTACAGAGTGGTTCAGGTTATACTGGATATGAAGTGGCAAGGATGATATTGGATAGGAATGGATTACCTGATGTTAGAGTTGAACCTATAGGAGGCAATCTAACAGACCATTATGATCCAAGGACGAAAGTTATTAGATTATCTAGAAATGTATATAATGGAAGGTCTATTGCAGCAGTATCTGTAGCAGCTCATGAGGTTGGCCATGCAATACAACATGGGGAAGGCTATTTTCCACTTATTGCAAGAAATAATATAGCACCTATTGCAAGTATTGGATCTAGATTTGTTTGGATATTGATATTATTGGGTTTAGTAATTAGTCCAGTTTTAATAGAAGTGGGCATATTACTTTACGTTTCAGTAGTTTTATTCCAAGCTATTACTTTACCCGTGGAATTTAATGCTAGTAGAAGAGCATTATATCAATTGGAAAATGGTATAATCTATAGAGATGAAGTAGATTCTTCTAAGGAAGTTTTAAGTGCAGCTGCTCTGACTTATGTTGCTGCAACTCTAGTAGCTCTTGCTCAACTTCTAAGGCTTCTAGCCATATTTGGCAGAAGAAGAGATTAGGGATTAAAAATGGAATAGAGTATACTTTGCCTGGCTAAGTCCAGGCAAAATATTTTATAGGGAGAGTTATATATGAATTCTAGGGAAATAGCATTAAATATTTTAATGGATATAAATATTAAAGGGGCCTTTTCTAATTATTCCATTAATAAACATTTAAAAGGGGAAGTGGATATAAAGGATCAAAACTTAATACGAGAGATTGTTTATGGGGTAATAGAGAACCTTATGTACTTAGACCATGTTATTTCCAAACTATCAAAGATAAGGATTACAAAGATTCAACCTGCTATTATGGAGATTTTGAGAATGGGAGTATATCAAATGGCCTTTATGGATAAAATTCCTGATAGAGCAGCTATAAATGAGGCAGTTAATTTATCTAAAAGACATGGGCATAAGGGCGTTAGTGGATTTGTTAATGGTGTATTGAGAAATTTTTCAAGGAACAAAGAAGAACTGATGAAAGTTGATGAAAAAGACAAACTAGATTATCTTTCCATTAAGTATTCCCACCCAAAATGGATGGTTAAAAGATGGGTTGAAGAATATGGTTATGAATTTACTGAGAATATATGCAAGACAAACAATCTTAAACCCAAATTGAATATTAGGGCTAATAGGCTTAAGACTAGCAGAGAGAAGTTAATAAGGGCATTGTCTAATTATGGCTTTATAACTAGTGAAACTAAATATGCTAAGGATGGAATTATAGTCCATAATCCAACTAGGATTACTGAAATTGAAGAATTTAAACTAGGCCATTTCATTATACAAGATGAAAGTAGTATGTTAGTTGCTCAAATAGCCAATCCAAAGGAAAATAGTTTAGTTTTAGATCTATGTAGTGCCCCAGGTGGAAAGTCCACTTATATGGCAGAATTGATGGGGAATAAAGGCAGAATAATAAGTAGGGATATATATGAGCATAAATTAAATCTGGTTAAAGAAAACTCCATTAGATTAGGGATTGATATAATAGAAACAGAAATATTTGATGCATTAAAGTTTGATGAATCTCTGGTAGGAAAAGTGGATTATTGTATCCTAGATGCTCCTTGTTCTGGATTGGGTATTATTAGGAGAAGACCTGATATTAAATGGAATAGAAGAGAAGAAGATATAAATGGATTAAGAAAAATCCAAAAAAACATACTGGATAATGCTAAACAATATGTGAAACCTGGAGGAATAATCATATATAGTACCTGTACTATTGGAAAGGAAGAAAATTTAGATATAATAAATGGATTTTTAAATGGAAATAGTGAATTTAGTTTGTCTGGATTTGATAATCTATTAGATTCTACTGAAAAAATTGAAACAGGAAATAATGGTTATATTCAATTATTTCCTCATATACATGGTATTGATGGTTTTTTTATTGCAAGAATTCAGAAGAAGGATGGTTAATTTTCTATTTAATATGATATAATATGGAATTAGAATAAACATGAGGTGAAATTTTTGGACAAAATTGAACTTAATAGTTTGACTCTAGAAGAGTTAGAAAAATTTATGGCTAGTATAGATGAAAAGAGATACCGAGGGAAGCAATTATTTGAATTTTTTCATAAAAACTATGGGAGAAGTATTGAGGATATTTTCGTGTTCTCCATTGGTTTACGGGACAAGCTAGATAATATTGGAAGGATAAATAGAATAAAAATATTGAAAAGATTCGATTCTAAGATAGATAATACTAAAAAATATTTATTCTTATTAGAAGATAATAATATAATAGAAGCGGTAGTTATGGAATATAAACATGGCTTAACTGCATGTATTTCTACACAGGTAGGTTGTAAGATGGGGTGTTCATTTTGCGCTTCAACTAAGGAAGGATTTGTTAGAAACCTAACTCCTTCAGAGATGCTAAATCAGATATATAGTGTGGAGATGGATTTAGATAAGAGAATTTCCAATATTGTCCTAATGGGAAGTGGAGAACCATTAGATAATTATGAGAATACAATAAAATTTTTAAATATAGTTCATCATGAAAGTGGACATAACATAAGTTATAGAAATATTACTCTATCCACCTGTGGAGTAGTGCCTAAGATTTATAAACTGGCAGATGAAGGGATACCAATAACTTTGTCTATATCACTACATTCACCTTTTGATAGTGTAAGAAAAGACATAATGCCTATTGGTAACAAATACTCAATTAATGAAATAATCCAAGGTTGTAAATATTATTACGATAAAACTAATAGAAGAATTACTATGGAATATACTTTAATTGAAGGTGTGAATGATAGAAATGAGGATTTAGAAGAATTAATCAGAATACTTAAAGATTTAAATTGCCATATTAATTTAATTCCTTTAAATCCAATTGAAGAGTACAATCAGCAAAGGCCATCAGGGAGGGACCTTGAAAGATTTAGAATTGGTTTGGAAAAGGCAAGGATACCAGTTACTATACGTAGAGAAATGGGAGGAGACATAAGTGCTTCCTGCGGGCAATTGAGAAGGAGTTACATTAGAGATAAAGACACAAAAACTTTTCAGTGAGGTGATTTTTATGGAGGTTGGCATAAAAACAGATATAGGGAGGGTTAGGGATATAAACCAAGATGCTTACTATATTTCTTCTTTAGTGAACCATCCCCTGTTTATTATTGCTGATGGGATGGGAGGACATAAGGCTGGAGAAATTGCATCTAAAATGGCGGTAGATATAATAAGTTCAGATTTAGAGAAAGATTTAAATAGTTTAGAATTAGATGATAATAGTATAATAGGCAGGATTCAAAGTTCCATAGGTAATGCTAATAAGAAAATATATAATGAATCCTTGAAAGATGAAAAGTTTTCAGGAATGGGCACTACTGTAACATTGGCTTATAAGAATAATGAAAAAATATTTATTGGTCATGTAGGTGATAGTAGAGCCTACCTATTGAGAAAAGATAACTTGTCTCAGTTGACAAAAGACCATTCTTTAGTGGAAGAGTTAATAAGGAATGGAAGTATTAGTAGGGAGGAAGCAAAGCTTCATCCTCAAAGGAACATAATAACTAGAGCGGTAGGGACTAGTCAAGAGATTGAAGCAGATATAATTGTTAAAGAAAAATTGAAAGACGATATACTATTATTGTGTACTGATGGGTTATCAAATATGTTGATGGATGAAGAAATTAAAGAATATTTACTTGTTAATGAAAATATGCAAAAACTTTGTGAGGAATTAGTAAGATTGGCAAATGAAAAGGGCGGTTTTGACAATATTACTGTCTTAGCAATTAAATTTTAGTAAAGTGGGGTGAAAATATGATTGGAACAGTACTTGGCAACAGATATGAGATAATAGAAAAAATTGGCGGGGGTGGTATGGCTTTTGTATATAAAGCTAGATGTAGGCTTCTAAATAGATATGTAGCAATTAAAATTCTTAGAGATGAATTTATAAATGATGAGGAGTTCATAAAAAAATTCAGAAGGGAATCTCAAGCTGCAGCAAGTCTATCTCATCCAAATATTGTGAACATCTATGATGTAGGAGTGGATAAAAAGGACGGTCATGATATTCAATATATTGTTATGGAATATATAAAGGGAAAGACTTTAAAGGAAGTAATTAGAGAAAAAGGTAAGCTTACTGTTGATGAAACCATAGAATACTCTATAGAAATAGCAGAAGCATTGGAACATGCCCACAAAAATCATATAGTTCATAGGGACATTAAACCTCATAATATTATGGTTGCTGAAGATGGGAGGATAAAGGTAACTGATTTTGGTATAGCTAGAGCAGCTACAGCTTCAACAGTTACAAACACTTCCAATGTAATAGGTTCTGTCCATTATTTCTCGCCAGAACAAGCTCGAGGTGGATATACAGATGAAAAATCTGATATATACTCTCTTGGAATAGTCATGTACGAAATGATAACGGGAAAAGTGCCTTTTAAAGGAGATAGTCCTATTACAGTGGCGTTAAAACATATTCAAGAGGATATAATTCCTCCTAGGGATATAGATAGTACAATACCTATAGGTTTACAGAATATAATAATGAAATGTGTCAAGAAGAGTCAAGTAGATAGGTATAGTACTGCTAGTGAGCTATTAGCAGATTTAAAAAGAATAAAATTTGCCAAGGAAGATTTGTTTTTAGAGGATACCAATATAATAGAAGCACCAACACAAATAATACCAGCGATAGAAGATAGGGAAGGGAATTCAATGAAAAAATCAAAAAAGAAAAAAAGCCAAGGTGATGGAGGTTTAAAAGTTGTTTTTCTTGCAATATTGTTAGCTTTTATAGTGGTAAGTTCTTTAGCTTTAGGATTTTTTAAACTAAAGGATTATTTTATATCTCCAGAAATAACGGTACCAGATTTACGTGGCATGCACAGGGATGAAGCTAAGGAGGAAGTTGAAAAGTTAGGCTTAGGGTTTAGCGTAGTAAATGAGGTATATAATAGTGAGTTTAAAAAAGATGAAGTGGTTAGCCAAAGGACTAAAGCTGGAGAAAAAGTTAAAGAAGGGTATATTATTGAAGTTACCGTTAGTAAGGGAAGTAATTTGGTTAAGGTTCCAAATTTAATAAATAGAAATATAGATGAAGTGGATAGTCTATTAAGGGATGCTAATTTAGGAGAAGGGCTTGTAGATTATAAACCTAGTGATACTGTAGAGGCAAATATAGTTATAAGTCAAAGTCCTGACCCTTATTCGGAAGTGGAAGAGGGAACAAAAGTCAAAATAGTAGTAAGTCAAGGACCTGAGAAAAAGGTAGTAGTAATGCCAAAGCTTATAGGATTAAGCGAAAAAGAGGCAAGAAATGCCATAATAGCATATGGATTAGTATTGGACACCATTACCCCAGAAGCCAATGATGAGTATGAAAAGGGTTTAGTGTTCTGGCAAAGTATCGAACCTGGCACTGAGATAGAAAATAATACTGCTGTGGATATATATATTAGTACTGGACCTAAAGAAGAACCTGAACCTGTAGAATCGGATACAGAAACTCCATTTTCAATCAATATAACACCTGCTAGTGACAAGGAAGAAGTAGAAATAAGGGTAGAAAGAATACAGGATGGAAATAGAGAAGTTGTATACAATAAGGTTCACAAGGTAGATGGTAAATCTGTTAAAATACCATTAAAGGGTAAATTAGATGCTAAATTTGAATTTTACTATGATGGCGTTTATATTGATGAGATAAGTCATCCTGGTAGTTAAGGAGGTTTATATGATAGAGGGTATTATTATAAAAGGGATTGGTGGGTTTTACTATGTAAAAACTCAAGAAGGTATCTATGAATGTAGAGCCAGAGGTGTTTTCAGAGAAGATAATATAACACCTTTAATAGGAGATAATGTTTTAATTCGTATTAGCGAAGAGGATAATACAGGTTATATTGAAAAAATACTGGAAAGAAAATCCCAATTAATAAGACCTCCTGTAGCAAATGTTACTCAAACCATTATAGTTATGAGTATAAAAAAACCAGATATAAATTATTGGCTATTAGATAGGTTCATTATCATGGCAGAACACCAACATTTGAGTATTGGAATATGTTTAAATAAAATAGATTTAAGCTCTGAAAGAGAACTGAATGAAATAGATAGTATTTATAGTAAAGCAAAATATCCAATAATTAAAACTAGTACAAAGACTGAAGAAGGAATAGAAGATTTAAAGGAGATATTAAAAGGTAATGTTACAGTCTTTGCTGGTCCATCAGGGGTTGGTAAATCATCTTTATTGAATGAGATAAATCCAGAATTAGGATTAAAGACTGGTGATGTAAGCAAAAAAACTACCAGGGGGAAACATACTACTCGACATGTAGAATTAATAGATTTAGGTTATAAATCTTATGTACTGGATACTCCTGGGTTTAGTTCTTTAAATTTAGATTTTATTGAATCAGAAGAGGAATTGAGTAAATATTTTAGAGAAATTTATCATTATAGGGATAAATGTAAATTTATCAACTGCTTACATCATAAAGAACCAAGCTGTGAAGTGAAAAGACAGGTAGATAAGGGGAATATAAGCAAAGAAAGATATAAAAATTATCTACAGTTTCTAGAAGAGATAAAAAATATTAGGAGGTTTTAATATGGCTATGCTATCGCCTTCCATATTGTCAGCAGATTTTGGAAATATAAAAGAAGAAATATTAAAATTAGAAAAGGGAGGAGCCGATTATATCCATTTGGATATAATGGATGGCCAATTTGTTCCCAATATTACCTTTGGTCCACCTGTTATTAAAAAATTGAGAAATATTACAAAAATACCTTTTGATGTTCATTTGATGATAGATAGACCTGAAAGGTATATTAAAGATTTTGCTGAAGCTGGGGCAGATATTATTACTGTCCATGAGGAGTCAACTGTCCATCTACATAGAACCATAGAGGAGATTAAATCCTATGGTGTAAAAGCTGGGGTTGCTTTGAATCCTTCCACGTCTTTAGATAGTTTGGAATATATATTGGAGTATATAGACTTAGTATTAATAATGACCGTTAATCCTGGATTTGGAGGACAGAAATTTATTAGTTCTATGGAAAGAAAGATAAGAAAAATGAGGCAAATAATTGATAACAGGAAACTGGATATATTGATAGAAGCAGATGGAGGTATTAAATTAGACAATGCTAAGGAAATAATTCATTATGGATTGGATATTATAGTAGTTGGCTCTGGTATATTTGAAGCTGAAGATGTGGTGGAAAGGACTAGAATGTTTAAAAGGTTGTAATTGAAATATATAATATATATGGTATAATATAGTTGTCAACTAAATAACATACTTCTCACTAGGGGAGCTAAATGGCTGAGAGGGGATTAATCCCGACCCTTTAAACCTGAACTAGGTAATTCTAGCGTAGGAAAGTGTTTTAATCTGTTTACCTACCCATTACCTAATTCTGGTAATGGGTTTTAATTTTTAAGGAGGTTTTAATAATGAAAAAATGGAGTACTAAGATGTTAGTTGAAGCAGGAATAATGATAGCATTGTCTGTTTTATTGAGTAGAATAAAGGTTTATGAAGCCCCACAAGGAGGTTCTGTAACTGCGGGTAGTATGATACCTATTCTATTGTTTGCCATGAGATGGGGATTGGGGCCAGGAATAACTGCAGGTGCTACTTTTGGGCTTTTAAAATTAATATTAGGGGGATGGGTTTTTAGCCCAACTCAAGCCATATTAGAATACCCTATAGCATTTGGATTACTTGGATTAGCAGGTATTTTTTCTAATACTATTGAAAATGTTGAAGATGGGAAATATTTTAAAATAATTTTTTCAGTTCTATTAGCAATAGGTGGAAGATTTATATGTCATTTACTGGCTGGGGTAATATTCTTTAGTGAATATGCAGGAACTCAGAATCCTTGGATTTATTCTGCTATATATCAATCTAGTTATTTAGTACCTGAATTTATAGTTTCTGCTATTATATTATCTTTAATTTGGAAACCTATTAGTAGAATAGAAAAATAATAAAGGTTGGATGATTAAATTGAAAGCATTGCTGGTTTTAAATGGGAGAATAGAGGGTTTGGAAAGATTAGAAAGGCTTGGAAAGGAATCTGATTTTATATTATGTGCTGATGGGGGCACCAATTATTGTATAAAAGCATCTTTAATGCCTAATGTGGTTATTGGAGATTTAGATTCCATTTCTAAAGATACTTTAAATCAAATATATGAGCACCATATACCCATAAAGAAATTTCCAGTTAAAAAAGATAAAACCGATGCAGAATTATCTATTGATTACTTAATTAGTGAAGGTTTTAAGGATATAACTATAGTAGGGGCTATAGGCAGTAGAATAGACCATACCTTAGCTAATGTATTATTGCTTACCAAGTTAAACCAAAGGGGTATTAATGGTAGAATAGTAGATAATAATAATACCATATATTTAGTTGATAGAGAATTAGTTTTGAATAAAGAAGAAGATTCTTTTTTGTCCATAATTCCCATAACCAATTCTGGGGTAGTGGTGACATTGAAAGGATTTGAATATGAGCTAGAAAGTACAGTTATAGGCTTTGGTTCCACCTTTGGAGTGAGTAATAAGATTATAAAAGAAAAAGGACATATATTAATTCATGAAGGACAATGCTTAGCAATTGTTTCAAAGGATTAAAATAAAAAGGCAAACTTTAATTGAAGGATTAAGGGTTGCCTTTTTAATTTTGTAACTAAATTTAGTATTCAAGAATAATATAGAATAAAGGCAATAATTGAGGTGAAATTATGAAAGGATTTTATTATAGATATAGGCGTAAATCAAGAAAAATAATAGGTGTAGCGTTAGGCATAATAGGAATATTGATTATTATTAATATAATACCTATAGAAATATTATTCTTAATAATAGGAATAGTATTGGTTATTATGGGATTTTTAATTTTGAAGATAAAATAAGGCTTCCAACATGATTTAAAATGGAAGCCCTATTTTTTATAATGCCCTTTCAACATATCCAGATCTTAAACATCTAGTACAAACATTAATCCTTTTAGTTGTACCATTTACAACTGCTTTTACTCGTCTAATATTTGGAGACCAGCTTTTGTTATTTTTTTTATTTGAAAAAGTAATCTTGTTTCCATAAACTTTTCCTTTCCCACATACATCACATCTTCTTGCCATAGAAACACCTCCTTAGTTCAGTAAAAAAGAATGTATTGGTATTTTTTATCTTTTTACTTAATAACATATTATATTCTAACATAACAAACAATAAAAAGGCAACTATAATTATATATAAATCAAATAGTTAAAAGTAATTAGTTGAACTATTTAGTGTTATAAGGTAAAATATACCCATATACTATATTGATAATTTTTTTATAAGGAGGCGATTTTGTGCCAGCTAGAAAAAAGAATGAATATGGATATATCGATATAGACGACAATGTAATTGCGACCATTGCAGGCCTTTCAGCCATGGAGAGCTATGGCATAGTAGGAATGGCAAGTAAAAATGCAACAGATGGATTCTTTGAACTTTTGAAAAGAGAGAACTTATCGAGAGGAGTTAAAATCTATACTGAGAAAGAACAAATCTTAATAGATTTACATGTTATATTACAATATGGAATAAGAATATCTGTAGTTGCTGAAAATATTATTGAAAAGGTAAAATTTAATGTAGAAAATTTAACAGGATTAAAAGTCAGCAGGATAAATGTATATGTACAAGGAATTAGAGTTGAAAAGTAGTTTAAGGAGGTACTACAATTGAAGATTGGATTTATAGATGGTACTATGCTAAAAAAAGCATTTATTGGAGCTGCTAAATTATTAGAAGATAATAAAGAAGAAGTAAATGCATTAAATGTATTTCCTGTACCTGATGGAGATACGGGTACTAATATGTCTCTAACTATGAAGTCAGCAGTTAATCAAATAATGAATTTAGAAGAGTATAGTGCTTCAAAAGTTGCTATGGCAGCCAGTAATGGTTCTCTAATGGGAGCA
The DNA here is from genome assembly GCF_021655075.1 of Clostridium sp. Cult2. Lineage (GTDB taxonomy): Bacteria > Bacillota > Clostridia > Tissierellales > Tepidimicrobiaceae > Schnuerera. The sequence goes on along the minus strand of NZ_PPXX01000102.1, from coordinate 90,909 downwards.
AGAGGGAACTCAGGTGTTATTCTCTCTCAACTATTTAGAGGTTTTGCAATTGGCTTTAAAAATAAGGATAAGGTAGATACTATAGATTTGGCAGAAGCTTTTAGATTAGCTTCTGACACTGCATATAAGGCTGTCATGAAACCTACAGAGGGAACAATACTAACGGTGGCTAGAGGTTGTGCTGAATATGCATTAGAACTGGCAAAGGAAGAAAAAGATATACTAATATTTATGGAGAAAGTTATTAATTATGGGAATCAGGTGCTTAATAGGACTCCAGATATGTTGCCAGTATTAAAACAAGCAGGAGTAGTGGATGCAGGTGGTAAGGGCTTAATTGTAGTTTTAACTGGAGCTTATAATGCAATAACTACTAAAGATGATATCTCTTTAGACGACTTCCAGAAGGAATTTGTTGAACAGATACCTGTTCCTCGCCATATAGAGACTTCAGATATCGAATTTGGCTATTGTACTGAGTTTATGATTAAAACCCAAGAGAAAGATTATGAAAGCTTTAGAGAAGAACTAACTAGATTTGGAGATTCTTTAATGGTGGTTGGTGGTGATGGGTTGATTAAAGTCCATATACACACCAATAATCCAGGGGAAGTATTGGAAAAAGCATTAATAATTGGAGAATTAAATGATATAAAAATAGATAATATGCGATATCAACATAGTCATATAATGGAAAATGAACAAAAAGAATACTCAGAACAACAAAATAAGCAAAATGAGGAAACAAAAAAATATGGTTTTATTACCGTCTCAATAGGAGAAGGATTAGACACAGTATTTAATGAGTTAAATGTGGATTATGTAATACCAGGTGGACAAACTATGAATCCTAGTACTGAAGATATACTAACTGCCATAGAAGAAGTTAATGCTGATAATATTATTATACTTCCCAATAACGGAAACATTATATTGGCTGCTGACCAAGCGAAAGAATTAAGTGGAAAGAATGTATATGTTTTTCCTACTAAAACTATTCCTGAGGGCATTACCGCTTTACTATCTTTCAATCCGGATTTAGATATGGAGGATAATATACTAAATATGGAAGAAGCTGTTGCTCATGTTAAAACTGGGCAAGTCACCTATGCTGTAAGGGATACTGAAATAAAAGATTCAAAAATAAATAAAGACGATATTATTGGGATTTCAAAGGGAGAAATATTATCTATCGGTGATGATATTGAAAAGGTATCTTTTGAATTATTAAAAAATATTGTTGATGATGACTCTTCTTTGATAACTATTTTTTATGGTAATGGAATAGAAGAAGAAATGGCTACAAAATTATGTGAAAGAGTAGAGGAAGAGTTTGAAGATTTCGATGTGGAAGTAATCTTTGGTGGTCAACCACTTTACTATTATATTTTTTCAATAGAATAATAAATTCCCCACCCAAAGGTGGGGAATTTATTATAGAGGAACAGAATGGTTAAAGGAGGGATAAAGTGAATATTCAATATGTTAAGGGCGTTGGACCTAAGAGAGCTAGACAACTTAAAAGGCTCAATATACATACAGTAGAAGATTTATTATATTTTGTACCGAGGGAATATGAGGATAGAACTAAATTTAAAAATATATCTCAATGTGTTGAAGGGGAACAGATAAGTTTAAATGTTCAAATTAGCGGATATCCTTCCAAAATGAAACCCAGAAGAAACTTAACCATATTAAAAATTCCCGTGAAGGATAATTCTGGTCACGGTCATTTAGTATGGTTTAATCAAGATTATATAGCAAATAAATTATCTATAGGAGATAGAATTGCAGTTCATGGAAAAGTTAGTATATTCAATAATGAAATACAAATAATGAATCCAGTTTTTGAAAAGGGGGACCAGGAAAAGGTAGGGAAAATAATACCCATATATCCTTTAACAGAGAAACTGACTAACAATGAAATGATTAGAATAATGGACAATGCTATTAAAGACTATGGAAACAATATTAAAGAAAGTTTACCAGATTATTTGAGGGAAGAATTAAAATTACTGCCAATTGGAGAATCTATTATTAATATACATTTTCCAAAAGATAAAAAGCATCATTTGGAAGCTCGTAGAAGACTTGTGTTTGAAGAATTACTTACTTTACAATTAGGGTTATTTTTAATTAAGAGTAGGACAAAGGAAATCAATCAAGGTATACAATTTCCCCCTGCCCATGAAGTTAATAGTTTCATAGATGATTTACCTTTTAAATTAACCAATGCACAAATGAGAGCATTTAAAGAAATTGAAATGGATATGGAAAAGGATGAACAGATGAATAGGTTAATTCAAGGGGATGTTGGTTCTGGAAAGACTATTATTGCTATTTTGGCAATGTTTAAGGCATGGAAATCTGGTTATCAATCGGTGATGATGGCTCCAACTGAAATTTTAGCTCAGCAACATTATCTTTCTATTTCTAGTTATTTTAGCAAATATAATATTAAAAGCGAATTATTAGTAGGTAGTCTTTCCAATAAGAAAAAAGAAGAAATTTTGAATGATTTAAGGGAAGGTAAGATTGATGTACTCGTTGGTACTCATGCAGTAATACAGGATAAGGTTGAATTCAACAAATTAGGATTGGCAATTACTGATGAACAACATAGGTTTGGAGTAAAACAACGGGCTGTATTAAGTCAAAAGGGAGCTAGTCCAGATGTTTTGGTAATGACTGCTACGCCCATACCAAGGACCTTAGCTTTAATATTATATGGAGATTTAGACATATCTATTATCGATGAATTGCCTCCAGGGAGGAAGGAGATAGAAACCTATGCAGTAGGATTTGATATAATAGACCGGGTCCATAATTTTGTGAAAAAGCAGATTCTAGAGGGTAGACAGGCATATATAGTTTGTCCTTTAATTGAAGAAAGTGATACTTTAAATGTAAAGTCTGCAGAAGAAATTTATGATTCTTTAAAAGATAAAGTATATAAAGGGTTTAATGTAGGGTTATTACATGGTAGAATGAAACCTGGAGAGAAAGATAATATTATGGAAAAATTCAAAAATAAAGAATTGGATATATTGATCTCCACTACGGTTATTGAGGTTGGAGTTAATGTGCCTAATGCTAATATTATGGTAATTTATAATGCGGAAAGATTTGGATTAGCTCAACTTCATCAGTTAAGGGGAAGGGTAGGGAGAGGTGAATATCAGTCTTATTGTATTCTTATCAATGGAAGTAATAGTAAAATTTCCAGAGAAAGAATGAGAATTCTTCAGAAATCCACGGACGGGTTCTACATATCTGAGAAGGATTTAGAGTTAAGGGGACCTGGTGAATTTTTCGGAACTAGACAGCACGGTTTACCAGATTTAAAAATTGCTAATCTATTCACTGATATGGATATATTAAGATTAGCACAAAAAAAAGCAAAAGATATATTGAATGAAGATGCATATCTATTAGATGAAAAACATTTTCCTTTAAGACAAAGTATTATCAATTTGTTTAAAGATAGGATAAAAGATTTAATTTTTAACTAATACTATGAATAACTTTACAAAATATGATAAAATATATTTTGTAAAGATAACGGGGTGATTTTTTGAGAGTTATATCAGGTACTAAAAAGGGGTATAAATTAAAGGGACCAAAGGGTAAGGACACTAGACCTACTGAAGATAGAGTTAAAGAATCCCTATTCAATATATTAAGGAATATAGATGCAGAGTCTAGGGTTTTAGACTTGTTTGCAGGTTCAGGCTCTATTGGGATTGAATTTTTAAGTAGAGGTGCCAAAAAGTCTTATTTTATTGATAAATCCTATGAAAGCATTAAATGTATTAAAGACAATTTAGAGCATTTAGGATTTATAGAGAAGGCTGAAGTGATAAAAAGTGATGCCATTAAAATCATTAATATGTTCAAAAGAAAGGGCATCAAATTCAATTATATTTTTATAGATCCCCCTTATGGTCAACATTTAATACTGAAAACTCTTGAAAAAATTTGTGAAAATGATATCTTGGAAGATATAGGTATTGTTATAATAGAACATGAAAAAGATTTAATTTTAGAAGATAATATATTTAATTTAATAAAAACAGATTATAGAAACTATGGGTACAAGTCCTTAAGTTTTTATACAAAAAAATAGTTTAAGGGAGGATGTTTGAGATGGTAGTAATTTATCCTGGAAGTTTTGATCCTGTAACTTATGGACATTTAGATATAATTGATAGGTGTGCTAATAAATTTTCTAAAGTAATAGTAGCGGTTTTAAATAATAAATCAAAAATAAATATGTTTACAATAGAGGAAAGAGTAGAATTATTAAAAAAAGTATTAGCAAAATATGATAATGTTGAGGTTGACACATTCTCTGGATTATTAGTAGATTATGCTAGACAAAAAGGATGTACTACCATGATTAGAGGCTTAAGGGCTGTTTCGGATTTTGAATATGAGATGCAGATGGCCCTTGTAAATAAAAAACTGGATGAGGATATTGAAACTTTATTTATGGTATCTAGAGGAACCTATGCATATTTGAGTTCAAGTATAGTCAAAGAGGTAGCCACTTATGGAGGGAACGTATCCTGTTTTGTTCCAGTTGTGGTAGAAAAAGCACTAGTAGAAAAAATTAAAGGAGGTAAGAAGTAATATGGATGTGCTTAAATTGATTGATGAAATAGAAGATGTATTAGAAAATGCTTCTTCTCTACCTTTTTCAAACAAAGTAATGGTAGATGCAGAGGAATTATTTGAAATAATAAGAGAAGTAAGGATAAAACTACCAGATGAAATAAAACAAGCCTCATGGATTAAAGAAGAAAGACAAAGGATATTAGCTGAAGCTCAAAAAGATGCGGATACAATTTTAAATGAGGCTGAATTTAAATTAGAAGAGTTAGTTGAGGAAGATGAGATAACAAAGAAAGCCAAAGAAAGAGCGGAAGAGATTATTACAAAAGCACAAACTAATGCTAAAAGTATTCGATTGGGTGCCTTAGAATATGCTGATAATATATTACTTGAAACTCAAGAAGACTTAAAAGATATTATTGATTTATTAAATAAAAATAGACAGGAGTTAAGAGGGGATAAATAATTAATCCCGTGATAAGAAAGCATATAATATTAATAGAATCAATGATGAAATTAGCATATATATGGTAATAAATATTGCAAGTTTTAAAGAGCCCAAAAATAGAGATGGCCATCCTAAAGGATAAAAGGATTCTGGTACATGAATTCCTGGCATGTAGGAGGGCTTAATAAAGTTTTTGTATTTTACTAAGTATAATATTGCTCCATAAATAGAAGAAAAAAGGCCATGAAGAAATTTAGCGAATAAATATATTTTGCTATCTATATCTGTATTGTTAATAAAACTCAATGCTTGGCTATGAATGGAGAAACTACTCCAACCGATTAAAAAGTTGATTACTAGTATTTTATAGATTAAATTTACATTTGCAGTGGAAATTATTTTACAACCAGTAGTTAATTCTAATAGTCCAGCTATAAATCCTTTAATTACTTCAATGCTAATATCTATTGGAATTATATTAATAATAACATTAATTAATTGATTGAACAATTTAGAGACAAAAAGAAGTTCCGTTAATACGGAATAAAATATAATAAACCCACCGATTAATGCTATTGTATTTAGGCTGTTTTTAACACTATTGCCTAGAATAGTTCCAATGGCAAAATTATCTTTTAATGTAGGTGTATTAGGTTTATATTTTGTAATTCTAGTGGATGGACTATTATTTTTTTTATAAAACCTAAATAATATTCCTAGGGTTATAGTCCCTAAATAATGAGGATACATAATTAAGGGTGCAATTGAAGAATTCTTTAGCATACCTATAGAGACTGCACCTAACATGAATAGAGGACCTGATGTGCTAGAAAAACAAATTGTTCTTTCTGCTTCTATTTTTGATATAATATTATCTTTTCTTAAATCAGATACTATTTTCGCTCCTATAGGGTATCCAGATACGACACTCATGGAAAGAGCAAAAGCTGCAGCCCCAGGGGCATTGAATAAGGGTTTCATCAATGGTTCTAATAGTTTACCAATAAGATTTACGAATCCAATACTTGTAAGGATTTCTGAAACTATAAAAAAGGGTAATAGAGAAGGAATGACTATATTAAACCATGTTAATAAGCCATTGTACCCACTATCTAGAGATAATTTTGGATTGTTAATTATTCCAAATAAAACCCAAAGGATAATAATCAAAAAAAGAAAATTTATGCATCTTTTTTTCATTTATGAATTTACCTCCTCATAAGGTTAAGCTTTTAAAGTTGATTTATTAAGCCTTTATTTAATTATATTTTGAATAAATTTCAATATGAAAAAATAGCAGAGATTTTCTGCTATTTTTTCTTTATATAAGGAGTTGTATAATAATCCATATTCATATAGGGTTTCTTAGTATTCAATCCAAGGAAGAACAAATCTGTAGCTTTTTTATCAAAGAATAGGATTTTATTTAAGTAGGGGTCATCATATTTATTATAATCGGAAAATTTAACGATTATAGGTAAATTGGATTCCTCTTTAATCCTATTTAGCAATAGAAAACCCTTTTGATTTGCCCCAAGTACCCTTATATAAGTAGGATATTGAGGATATAAATCTTTAAATATTGGTTTAGTCAGATTAGCCATTAGATGAATTAATATTCTTTGAATCCTAGTTTTAGTATATCTTTTTGTTGTTATACCTTGGATTAAATCATTTATGTTATAATATTGAGCGCTTTGGTTGACAATTCTATTTTCAAGACCTGTCTCTACATCCATTGTTTGAACTAGATTGTCTATAGGGCTAATTTTTAATAAATAATGAATTATTTGGGTATAATTATCTAACATGTTGAAATTTTTATATTTGTTGATATAATTTATTAGGTGGACATAGGACTGGATAGGCAAATATTTTTTTACAGATTCAATATTTCCATTTATTATTTTATTCCGTATTCCAGTAGCACTTGCTATTTCATGATTTATTTGGCTTTCTGTATAGGAACTGCCAATGCGTTTAACTGTAACAGGTTGGATTTTACTATTTAAGACCATTAAAGCTTTTAGATATTCGATGGCTAATATATTATTAGACATTTTTAAAATATCCTTTATGTTTATATTATTTTTTCTATCGGTTTTGAATTTATTAAAGTAATCTTCTAATGCATTGCTACGAGATACGGAAAAAGAGTTTCCTTCATCTAGATATTTTTTTAAACATTCTCTATAGTAAGGAGGCTCTTCAACTAAAATCTGTGCTATTTCCCTTAAGCAGTCAAGACTGCCTAATTCACTACCAAAGACAACATAATCTATTATGTTTAGATTATGGAGTAAGGCTATGCTGCCATAAGCGAATAGCTCTGCAGATTGGGTTGAGAAAATAAAGGGTAGTTCTATAACCAAATCTACTCCATTATCTATTGCCATTTTAGCCTTAGTCCATTTATCTACTAAGGATGGTTCACCTCTCTGAACGAAAGAGCCACTCATAATGGCTACAGAGTAGTCCGAATTAGTCAATTTTTTTGACATGGTTAGATGATATTTATGTCCAAGGTGGAAAGGATTGTATTCAGTTATTAATCCTATTACTTTCATTTTGGTGACCTCCATAAGGTTTTACCAATATTATAGCATAAATTACATGAACTATAATATCGTTGATTTATTAACAAATATATAATAATATAATTCATGAGAGAACTATTCGATAGGAGGAGTGTTATATGAATATTTTAGTTATTAATTGTGGTAGTTCTTCGTTAAAATACCAGTTAATTGATATGGATAATGAAGAAGTATTAGCAAAGGGTTTAGTTGAAAGAATAGGAATTGAAGGTTCAAGAGTTAAACATACAACTACAGGTAAAGACCAGGTAATAATAGAAGAACCTATGTCTGATCATAGAAAGGCTTTAGAGTTAGTTTTAAATGCTTTAGTGGATTCAAACTATGGTGCTATAAAATCAATGGATGAAATTGGAGCAGTAGGCCATAGAGTAGTTCATGGTGGAGAAAAGTTTGCTAATTCTGTATTAATTGATGATGAAGTAATGAAAGCTATAAACGATTGTATTGAATTAGCTCCTCTTCATAATCCACCTAATATTATGGGAATAGAGGCATGTAAAGAATTGATGCCAAATACACCTATGGTAGGAGTATTTGATACTGCTTTCCATCAAACAATACCAAAATCCAATTATATCTATCCACTACCATATGAGTTATATGAAAAATATGGTATTAGGAAATATGGATTCCATGGGACATCCCATAAATATGTATCTAAAAGAGCAGCAGAAATGTTAGGTAGACCTATAGAAGAATTAAATATTGTAACTTGTCATCTTGGAAATGGAGCTAGTGTTTGTGCTGTACAAGGTGGTAAATCTATAGAAACCAGTATGGGGTTCACTCCATTAGAAGGTTTAGCTATGGGTACTAGGTCAGGGGATGTGGATCCTGCTGTAATACCTTTTATCATGGAAAAAGAAGGTTTAACTTTTGACGAAGTAAATGAAATGCTAAACAAAAAGTCTGGTGTACTTGGCGTTTCTGGGATAAGCAGTGATTTTAGAGATCTAGAAGAAGCTGCTAACAATGGAAATGAAAGAGCAAAATTAGCATTGGAGTTGTTCTGTAATAGAGTTAAAAAGTATATTGGAGCTTATGCTGCTTTAATGTGTAATATAGATGCTCTAGTATTTACTGCAGGGATAGGTGAAAACTCCATTACAATTAGGGAACATATATGTGATGGTTTAGAGTGTATAAATATTAAACTTGACAAAGAATTAAATCAAGTTAGAGGAAAGGAAGCAATAGTCAATAGGGATATAACTTCTACTTCAATATTAGTTATTCCTACTAATGAAGAATTGATGATAGCTAGGGATACATTGGACTTAGTTGAAAAATAATATATATTTCTTGACAAATATTGGCCTCCTTTATATAATTAAGTGTGTTAGTTTAAGAGGTGAAAACGATGAGTATTGATTTATCAAACTTTCGTGATAATGCTGTTTCGAGTATTCCTGTTAAAGGAAAATTGGAAAAGGATATAATAGATATTAATGGAAGAAAAATTAAATTCATTGAACCCATTAAATATGATGGAGAAATCTATAGGGTAGATAAGGATAAACTATTACATCTAAATATATCTTACCTCTATGAGGAAGCTTGTGGAAGGTGTTTAGAACCTTTTGTAAAGGAAGAGAAGACGGTTTTATCAGGAAAGCTAGTAGAAAAGACGGATAAAATTGGCCTAGATGATGAAGATGAAATCATATACTATAAGGATGAAAAACTGGATTTAGCTGAATATATAATTAGTTCAATAATTTTATCCCTTCCCATGAAACCTCTTTGCCATGAAGAGTGTAAAGGTTTATGTCCTAAATGCGGTGCTAATCACAATAAAGAAGATTGTCAATGTGTTATAGAAGATGTAGATCCAAGATTAGCAATACTTAAAGATTTGTTTCCAAAGAAATAAGGAGGTGTTTTAGGTGGCAGTACCAAAGCGAAAAACGTCTAAAGCTAGAAGAGATAGAAGGAGAGCCTCAGCTTATAGATTGACAAAGGCTACTATTTCAGAATGTCCACAATGTCATGAACCTAAGTTACCACATAGGGTTTGTAGAGCCTGCGGATATTATAAAAACAGGGAAGTTATTGATGTAGAATAATTAATAAAGTTTTTATTTTATTAATTTAGTATATTAGGAACATGGATAATGATACTTTCCTACTGATTATGAAGAAGATAGTGAATGGATATCACTATCTTTTTTTTTAAAAATATTGCATTTTTATAGGTTCTATAATATATTTAATATCAGTAGCTGTAATTAAGGTATATTTAGGAGGATGGATATGAAGATTATTGTAGATGGCATGGGGGGAGACAATAGTCCTGATGAGATTGTTAAAGGATGTGTAGAGGCTGTAAATGAGCTAAATGTAAATATAATAATTGTTGGCAAGAAGGAAATAATAGAAGGAGAATTATCTAAGTACCAATTTCCTCAAGAAACAATTGATATTATCAATGCAACAGAGGTTATTTCCAATGATGAAGAACCAGTATTGGCCATTAGGAGAAAGAAAGATTCTTCTATAGTTGTAGGATTGAAAGCTTTAAAAGAAGGAAAAGGAGATGGTTTTGTTTCTGCAGGGAGTACAGGGGCTTTATTAAGTGGGGGTCTTTTTATAGTAAAAAGGATAGATGGTATTGAAAGGGCAGCTTTGGCTACTGTTTATCCAACGAAAAAGGGTATATCCTTTATACTAGATGTAGGAGCCAATGTAGATTGCAAACCAGAGTATTTAAAACAATTTGCAATTATGGGTTCTGTCTATAGCGAAAAGGTATTGGGAGTTAAGTCACCTAAAATTGGTTTAGCCAATATAGGTACTGAAAAGGGGAAAGGAAATTTATTAGTTAGAGAGTCCTACGACTTAATGGAGGATTTAAATATAAATTTTGTTGGAAATGTAGAAGTTAGAGATATTCCAGAAGGAATTGCAGATGTAATAGTTTGTGATGGATTTGTGGGAAATGTAATATTAAAACTAACGGAAGGTATGGCAAAAACAATATTTTCTTCATTAAAAGAGGAGTTTGTTAAATCCTTTAAATCTAAAGTTGGAGCCTTAATGTTAAAATCACAATTGAAATCCTTTAAAGGAAAACTTGATTATAGAGAATATGGAGGGGCACCCTTATTGGGTTTAAAACAACCTGTAGTTAAGGCCCACGGAAGCTCAGATGCCTTTGCAATAAAAAATGCTATTAGGCAAGTTAAAAATTTTATTGAAATGGATGTAATAAATATTATTGATAAGGATATAAATGTTATTGAAAAAAATTAATTGGAAATTTTGGAGGTGCTATAAAATGATATATGATAAAATTAAAGAAATGATTTCAGAACAATTTAACATTGATGAGGAAAATATTACAATGGATACTTCTTTTAGGGAAGATTTAAATGCTGATTCATTGGATTTAGTAGAACTTATAATGGCATTGGAGGATGAATTTGATTTAGAAGTAGATGATGATGATGTTGAAAAAATAAATACAGTAGGAGATGCTGTAGAGTATATTAAAAATATTGTTGATTAATTCAGCCAATGAAGGCTGTAAAGGGCCTAATTCATAATTCTTTATTAGTTTGGAGGTAATAAATTGAAAACATCATCAGATCGAATGAAAATATTAAACAAACTTCAATCGGAAATAGGCTATCAATTTAAAGATATTAAACTATTAAACACCGCATTAACCCATAGTTCCTATGCTAATGAAAATAAGGATAAAAACAGTGAAAGCAATGAAAGATTAGAATTTTTAGGGGATTCGGTTATTAGCTTGGTTGTTAGTGACTATTTGTATAAACGTTTTACAGAGTTTCCGGAGGGAGAACTAACCAAAAGAAGGGCTACAGTGGTATGTGAGTCTTCCTTAGCTTTTGCAGCAAGGAAAATTAGTTTGGGAGATTACTTGTTATTAGGTAAAGGAGAAGAAGCAACGGGAGGTAGAAATAGAGATTCCATATTAGCTGATGCCTTTGAAGCTTTAACAGGGGGCATCTATGTAGATGGAGGACTAAAAAAAACTGAAGAATATTTATTAGAATTGTTTGAACAAGAGGTAATTTATGCCCTATCTAAAGGTAATCTATTTATAGATTATAAAACTGAGCTCCAAGAAGTGTTGCAAAAAAGGGCTAAATCAAAGATTGAATATAAGGTGGAAAAGGAAGTAGGACCAGATCATAATAAAAAGTTCTATATGAATGTGATTGTAGAAAACAAGGTCATAGGTAGTGGTTTGGGTAGGAATAAAAAAGAAGCTGAGCAAATGGCGGCTAAACAAGCCTTGTTAAAAATAGGTGAAATTTATGGGTAAAGACCATTTTATTATACCCATATTTGTACCTCACTATGGCTGTCCCCATGATTGTGTTTTCTGCAATCAAATAAGGATAACTGGATTATCTACAGATGTGACTCCTCAATATGTAAAAGATACGATAGAGGAACATCTATCTACTTTTCCCCAAAAAGATATTACCATAGAAGTGGCCTTCTATGGTGGAAGTTTCACAGGAATAAAAAAAGAAATTCAAAAAGAGTTATTGGCTATTCCTTTAGAATATAAAAATTCAGGTAAAATTCATGGTATTAGATTGTCTACAAGGCCTGATTATATAGATGAAGAGATTTTAAATCTATTGGAAGAATACAAGGTAGATACTATAGAATTAGGTGTCCAATCCTTAGATGATACTGTGTTGAATAAAAGTGGAAGAGGTCATAATAGCCAACAGGTTTATATGGCCTCTAAACTAATTAAAGAATATAAGTTTAATCTAGGTTTACAAATGATGATAGGTTTGGTGGGGGATAGTAAAGAAAAAGCCATTTTTACAGGAAAAGAATTTATTAAGATAGACCCTTACTGTGTAAGAATTTATCCAACTTTAGTTATAAAGGATACATTCTTAGAAAAGATGTACAAGAATAATACCTATAAACCACTATCTTTAGAAGAAGCAGTAGATATATCTGCTAATCTACTTATGTTATTTGAATATCATGATATCCATGTTATTCGGGTAGGTTTACAGCCTACGGAAAATATCAGACTTGGAAAAGATGTGGTGGCAGGACCCTTCCATCCATCCTTCAGACAATTAGTAGAATCTTATATCTATAAAATCATATTGGAAAAACATTTAGATGAATTAGGTGAAGATATTGTTAATACAAACATGGTAGTAGAAGTGAATAATAAAAACATATCCAATATAGTGGGGCAAAAATCTAGTAATACTAAATATTTAGTTGAAAGATATAAATTGAAATCTATGAAAGTTTATGGTAGGGATATTCAAAAAGATATTATTAAGGTTTCTACAAATGGACTCAATAGCAAAATTTACAGAAGAGAAACCATAGAAGAATATTTAAAGGAAAAGGGAATAATATAGGCTAAAGGGTGATTAGATTTGCACTTAAAAAAAATTGAGATACAGGGCTTTAAATCCTTTGCAGATAAAGTTGAAATTGAATTTAAAGAGGGTATTACAGCTATTGTTGGGCCAAATGGTAGTGGAAAAAGTAATATAGCTGATGCTATTAGATGGGTACTAGGAGAGCAGAGCATTAAAACCTTAAGAGGAAGCAGAATGGAAGATATTATTTTTTCTGGAACCGATAAGAGGAGACCTTTAGGATATACAGAGGTCACTATCACCTTTGACAATAACGATGGTGTTATACCAGTGGATTATCAAGAAGTGGCTATTACAAGGAGGATGTTCCGTTCTGGTGAAAGTGAATATTATTTGAATAAGAATTCCTGTCGACTAAAGGATATTAAGGAATTATTTATGGATACTGGAGTAGGGAAAGATGGTTATTCAATAATTGGACAAGGTAGAGTAGATGAAATACTCAGTACTAGACCAGAGGATAGAAGGAATATATTTGAAGAAGCTGCAGGCATTGTAAAATATAAAACTAAAAAGATAGAAGCAGAAAAAAAATTGGAAAAGACGGATGCTAATTTAATCAGAATAAAGGATTTAATCCATGAACTTACAAATCAGTCTGAAAATTTAAAGGAACAATCAGAAAAAGCAACTATTTTTCTTCAACTATCAAATAGACTAAAAGAAATTGATATTAATTTGCTCATTAGAAAAATTGACGAATTGGAAAAGGAAATTGATAACAGTAAAGAAGAAAAAGAAACCCTTCAAGAACAGATGAATGAAATGATAGATAAGAAAAATGGAATTGAAAATAATTTTAATCTAATGAAAGGAAAAATTGAAGATTTAGATTCATCTATGGATGTAATAGGAAAAGAGAGGACAGAAACCATTAATCTATTAAATAAAAGTAAAAGTGGTTTAATTTTATTGGAAGAAAAGAAAAAATTTTATTTAAAGGATATTGAAAGATTGACAAAAGAGATAGAGGAATTAAATTTAAGGTTAAAGGATTTAGAAAAGGAAAAACTTAATCTATTAAATGTAAAATCTAGTTTGGAAGAAGAACTCCATCTATTTAAGGAAGATTTTAATAGTAAAAATATTAATCTAGAAAAACTAAATGAAAAAATAAAGATAAAAGAAAAAGAAATTGAAGGGAAAAAGGATAATGCAATAGAGGTTTATAATTTAATTAGGGAGAAAAAAAGCAAAATAAATGGTTTTTCTAGCTTTAAAGAAAATATTAACAAGAGGATAAACCAAGTAGAAAGAGAAATGGATTTTTTATGGGAAAAGGAAAAAGAAGACAAGGAGTTATTGAAAAAGATTGAAAAAGAGGAATTAGAAAAAAAGGAAGAAATAATTCTTGAAAACAAAAAATTAGCTAGCTTAAGATTAGAGGAAAAAGACCATAAGAATAGATTAGATATTCTGTATAAAGAAATCAATCAAAACAAAGCAGAATTACAGGGGAAAATTTCAAATTACAATCTCCTTAAAAATATGGAAGCAGATTATGAAGGGTATTATAAAAGTGTAAAGAATTTAATGTTAGCCTGTAAAAAAGTAGAATCATTGAAAAATAAATTGATAGGAGTTGTAGCAGATTTAATTACAGTAGATGAAAAATATGAGAAAGCTATAGATGTAGGATTAGGTGGAAGCTTACAAAACATCGTAACCAAAGATGAAAGAGATGCAAAATTTATTATAGATTATCTAAGGGAGAATAAATTAGGTAGGGTGACTTTTTTACCTATTTCAACAATAAAAGGAAATCCTATATATATTAGCTCTAATGATAGGGAAAAATATAATATTTTAGGATTAGGCTCTGAATTGGTAACCTTTGATAAAGAGTACAAAAATATTTTTGAATATCTATTGGGTCGAACCATAGTTGTTGGTGATTTAAATGAGGCTATTAAAGTAGCTAAGAAATTTAATTATTCATATAGAGTAGTTACATTAAAAGGTGATATAATAAATGCTGGTGGCTCTATGACTGGCGGAAGTTTACCTAAGGTGAGCGGCAACCTTCTTAATAGAAAGTATAGGATAGAAAAAATTAAAAAGGATATAAATAATATATCTAAAGCTCAGAATAATTTTGAAGAGGAAAAGAACCATTTAAAACTGACAATAGAAGACAATTTAAATAAGCTAAAGGAACAAGAAGAAAAATTACAAAATAGTAATATAGAGATTATTAAGATTGAAAACGAAAAGAATAGAATCAATATTGAATTAGGAAGAAGCAAAGAATCATTGGATAAATATAAAGATGAAATAAGTAGATTGAACTTAGAATTAGATAGTATGGAAAAAGATGAAGAGGTACTATTAGAAGAACTAAATTTAATTGACCAAGAAAATAATATAGCCCAAGAAAACATTAAAGAATTGATGTTAAAATTCGAAGAAGTGAAGATCATAAGAGAAGAAGCCATGAAAGAGGTTACGGATGCTAAAATACAGATGAATTTAATTGAAAATAAACTGATAAATAATGAAGAAAAAATTGAATCCCTTGGAACTGAATTAGAAAATACAATCCATTCAATAAAAGCAAAGAAGGAAGAACTTCTAAAAAACAATGAGGAAATAGATAATATAGTAAATGGAATATTTCTTATGGAAGAAGAAATATCAAAATATACTATACTGAAAGAAAGCCAGGATAAGGATTATTCAGATATGAAAGAGGAAAAAGACATTCTAATGAAGGATTTTTATTATGAACAAAACAGATTAAATAAAATAAATGAAGAAATGAATGAACTGTCAAAGATAATAAATAAGTGGGATTTAAAAGAGACTAGATTCAGTGTACAATTAGATAATATACATGTTAAACTAATGGAAGACTATGAATTAGAGTACATGGATGCAATGAAGCTATGGGTTGAAATAGATGATATAAAACTAGCTAATGAAGAAGTGAAAAAATTAAAAAATGAAATTAAAAAGATAGGGACAGTTAACTTAAGTTCTATTGAAGATTATAAATTGGTTAAGAATAGACTTGAGTTTATAACGAAACAACATGAAGATTTATTATTAGCTAAAGAAAATCTTCATGAGGTAATTGCTGATATGGAATCAAAGATGAAGAAGCAATTCTTGTACAATTTCAACAATATTAATGAAAAGTTTAATGAAGTATTTTCCACATTATTTGATGGCGGGAAAGCCAGCTTAGTGTTAGAAGATGAAGAAAATATTTTAACTTGTGGAATAGAAATAGAAGCCCAACCTCCAGGGAAAAGATTACAAAATCTAACTCTTCTATCAGGAGGAGAAAAATCTTTAACTGCCGTTGCATTGTTATTTGCAATACTAAAAATAAAACCCACACCCTTTTGCATATTAGATGAAATTGATGCAGCCCTAGATGAAGCTAATATAAATAGATATACTAATTATCTGAAGAATTTTTCTGATAATACTCAATTCATCATGATAACTCATAGAAGAAGCACTATGGAAATGGCAGATGTTTTATATGGAGTAACTATGGAGGAAGAAGGTATAAGTAAAATTATATCTGTCAAATTAACAGACAATCTTGAGGAAATAGCAAGTTAAGGAGGATACAAATGTTTAAAAATCTATTTAAATGGCATAAAGAAGATAAAAATAAAGAAAATGAAGCAGACAAGAATATTGTTAATGAAGAAGTAAAAAATGACCATAAAGAATCTGAAATAGATGAAATTGAAAAAATGGAAACACCAAAGGAATCTAATTTAAGTTTTTTTGATAGATTAAAAGCTGGTTTAGATAAGACAAGAAAAGGCATGACGGATAGGATAGATGCTATTCTTAAATCCTATGGTAAGGTAGATGAAGAGCTATTTGAAGATTTAGAAGAAATATTGGTAACAGCAGATGTTGGAATTAATACTACTATGAAGATAATAGATAGATTGAGAGACCGTGTTAAGGAAGAGAAGGTTTCTGAACCTGAGAAAGTAAAACTATTCTTAAAAGAAGAAATAAAGGGAATCATGAAGGAATCTGGGAAGGATAACAGTTTGAATATTGAACCATTACCTTCTGTTATATTGGTAGTTGGAGTTAATGGGGCAGGTAAGACTACTACCATTGGAAAGCTATCCTATAATCTAAAAAATGAAGGGAAAAAGGTAATAATTGCAGCAGGAGATACCTTTAGGGCTGCAGCTATAGAACAGCTGGAAGAATGGAGTAATAGGGCTGGGGCAGACTTTATTAGCCATAGTGAAGGAGCAGATCCAGCAGCAGTAATTTATGATGGAATACAAGCAGCTAAGGCAAGAAAATCCGATGTTTTAATATGTGATACTGCTGGAAGGCTTCATAATAAAAAGAATTTAATGAATGAGTTAAATAAGATTTTTAGGGTTGTGGAAGGAGAATATCCAGAGGCTCAAAAGGAAGTATTATTGGTATTAGATGCTACTACTGGACAAAATGCAATTTCTCAAGCCAAAGTATTTAAAGAAGTTTGTGATATTACAGGGGTAGTTCTTACAAAATTAGATGGAACTGCCAAGGGGGGAGTTGTAATTGCTCTTCAATCTGAATTAGGCTTACCAGTAAAACTTGTAGGAATTGGAGAAAAAATTGATGATTTACAAGAATTTAATACGGATGATTTCGTTGAAGCCATTTTTAATTGATAATAAAAAATTAATATTACTTTTGTATTGACAAAATAATAGGGTTATACTAAAATAGTACTGTCAAGTAAATTACTTGACAGTACTATTTTAGTTGGTGATATTATGGTTGAAAAACTGGTGGAAGTAGGTATTTTGTTCGATTTTTATGGCAAATTACTAAGTGAAAGGCAGTATACAGCTATCGAACTATATTATGTTCATGATTTGTCTTTAGCTGAAATAGGTGAAGAGTTAGGAATTAGCCGTCAAAGTGTATATGATACATTAAAAAGAGCAGAAGAAAATTTATATGGATACGAAAAAATACTTGGATTAGTAAAGAAGTTTAATTATAGTAGAGAAGAGATAGATGAATTGTATAGGATTATCGATGATATAGAAATAGAATCTAAAAGCATAAACAACCAAAGGATACAAAAAAAAGTTAAAGACCTAAAAGAGATAATGATAAAAATAATCGATAATAGCCAGGAGGTCGTTAATTAATGGTGTTTGAATCTTTATCCGAAAAATTACAAAAGGCTTTAGGAAAGTTAAAAGGCAAAGGGAAACTTTCAGAAAAAGACGTTGATATAGCTATGAGAGAAGTAAGACTTGCCCTTTTAGAAGCGGATGTGAATTTTAAGGTTGTTAAGGATTTTATTAAGGGTGTGAAGGAAAGGGCAATTGGTTCAGAGGTTATGGAAAGTCTAACTCCTGGGCAACAAGTGATTAAAATTGTTAATGAGGAATTAACTAAATTAATGGGGGAGAAAGAATCTAAATTGGCTTTTGCCTCTACTCCTCCAACGGTTATTTTAATGTGTGGTTTACAAGGAGCTGGAAAAACCACTACTGCAGGAAAGTTAGCCAACAACCTTAAAAAACAAAATAAAAGACCCTTATTAGTAGCCTGTGACGTATATCGACCTGCAGCTATTAAACAACTAGAGGTTGTAGGGGAAAGAGTTGGAGTTCCTGTATTTACAATGGGTGATAAAAACAATCCTGTAGATATAGCAAAAGCAGCAGTTGAACATGGTAAAAGGAATAATAATGATATTATTATTATAGATACTGCTGGTAGACTTCATATAGATGATGATTTAATGGAAGAATTAGAAAATATTCACAATGCAGTTACACCACAGGAAGTTTTATTAGTAGTAGATGCAATGACTGGTCAGGATGCAGTGAATGTAGCTGAAACATTTAATGAAAGGCTTGAGATATCTGGAGTTGTACTTACTAAATTGGATGGAGATGCAAGAGGTGGAGCAGCTCTATCAATTAGATCTGTTACAGAAAAACCAATTAAATTTGTTGGTATGGGTGAAAAATTAGATCAGTTAGAACCATTTCATCCTGATAGAATGTCTTCTAGAATTTTGGGCATGGGAGATGTATTGAGTTTAATTGAAAGGGCTCAATCTTCCATCGATGAGAAGAAAGCTTTAGAGTTGGAAAAGAAAATAAGATCTCAGCAGTTTACTTTAGATGATTTTTTAGATCAAATAGACCAAATGAAAAATTTAGGACCTATAGATGAGCTGTTAGGAATGATACCAGGAGTAAATTCAAAGGCCCTCAAGAATTTAGATGTGAATGAGAAAGATATAATAAAAATTCAAGCTATAATCCAGTCTATGACCTCTGAAGAGAGGAATGACCCTTCAATAATCGATAGCAGAAGGAGAAAAAGGATAGCAAATGGTAGTGGTACAACTGTACAGGATGTAAACAAATTATTGAAACAGTTTAAGGATACTAAAAAGATGATGAGAAGATTTACTGATATGGAAAAATCCATGAAGAAAAAAGGGAAATTAGGATTCCCCTTTTTCTAGATAGATATAAGAATTAAGAGGAGGTGAAAAGATGGCAGTTAAGATTAGACTTAGAAGGATGGGGGCTAAGAAAAACCCTTTCTATAGAATTATTGTTGCCGATTCTCGTTCTCCAAGGAATGGTAGATTTATCGAGGAGATTGGCTATTATAATCCATTAACTGAACCTAAAACAGTTAAGATAGATGATGAAAAGGCTACTAAGTGGCTTAAAAATGGAGCTAAACCTACTGATACTGTTGACAGATTGTTTAGGGAAAATGGCATATATGAAAAGAAAGAGGAAACCAATTCTGAAGAATAATTTCTAGGAGGTGCTAAAATGGGAGAGTTAGTAGAAATAATAGCGAAAGCACTTGTAGATAATCCTGATGAAGTAGAAGTTAATGAGATTGAAGGAACTCAATCAGTGATAATTGAGTTGAAAGTATCCGAAGAGGATATGGGAAAAGTAATAGGAAAACAAGGTAGAATTGCAAAAGCTATTAGAACGGTAGTTAAGGCAGCTGCTATAAAAGAAAACAAAAGAGTAGTAGTGGAAATTATTCAATAATATTGTATTTTTCCTATGATAAAAGGAAAATACTTTTAGGGTGCCTTTTATGGGTACCCTTTCTACTATAATTTGGTTGGTGAAAATATGGAATATATTAAGGTTGGATGGATAACAAACACTCATGGAATCAAAGGTGAGTTAAAGATATATCCTTTAACAGATTATATAAATAGGTTTAATAGTTTAAAAACCGTATATTTAGGAGAAAATAAGCGTAAAGTAGAAATAGAAAAAGTCAAGTATCATAAAGAATTGGTAATATTGAAGTTTAAAGAATTTTGTAGTATAAACGAAGTTTTAACTTTTAAAGAAAATTATATTTATATAGATGAAGAAGACAGAGTTGATTTACCTGAAAATCATTTCTTTATCTATGAGATTATCGATTGCCAGGTATTTGATGTTAAAGGAGCTAAAATTGGTAGGGTAACAGATGTTATACAATTTGCAAGCAATGATGTGTATGTAATAAAGAATTTAGAAAAAAATAAAGAATATTTGATTCCAGCAGTAAAGGAGTTCTTTGTTGATATAGACGTGGCTAACAAAAAGATAGTAATCAATCCTATTGAAGGAATGATAGAATGAAGATTGATATATTGACTTTATTTCCAGAGATATTTGATATGTTTGAAAGTTGGAGTATAGTAGGCAGGACTGTTGAAAAGGGTTTAGTTAATTTAAATAAAATAAATATTAGAGATTTTTCAGAAGATAAGCACAAACGAGTTGATGATTATCCCTTTGGTGGTGGCCCTGGTATGGTTATGAAGCCAGAACCTATTTATAAAGCCTTAAAAAAGGTTAAATCAAAGGATTCGCTGGTTATCTATCTATCACCCCAAGGAAAAGTTTATAATCAGCAATTGGCCAATTCTTTGTCTAAAGAAGAGCATTTAATTTTGTTATGTGGGCATTATGAAGGTATAGATAATAGAATAGTTGAGAATTATGTGGATTTGGAAATATCAATTGGGGATTATGTTTTGACAGGAGGAGAAATACCTGCTATGGTCTTGATAGAATCCATTATCAGGTTGTTGCCAGGTGCATTAAGTGGTGAAGAATCCTATACAGATGAGTCCCATTATGATGGGTTATTAGAATATCCTCAATATACAAGACCAAGAATTTTCAATGGTTTAACTGTTCCAGATATATTACTTTCTGGAGATCATAAAAAAATTGAAGCTTGGAGAAAGTATCAATCTATAAAAAGTACTTATGTTAAAAGACCAGACTTACTAAATAAGCTTCAATTGACAGAGGAAGAGATTAATATACTAGAAGAGATAAAAGAAAAATTTGATAGAAAATAAGTTGTATTTTGTAAATACTTATGCTATAATACAGAACGTATGGAAGTAAGGATGGTCCTCTGCCATGGATAGATGGTAAGAACATCTAGGGAGAAGGGAGGTTTGAACAGTGAATATAATAAAAATTTTAGAAGATGAACAAAAGAGAGATAACCTACCAAACTTTAATGTAGGTGATACTGTTCAAGTTCATTACAAAATAAAAGAAGGTACTCGTGAAAGAATTCAAATATTTGAAGGTACAGTTATTAAAAGGCAGGGTGGAGGAATTAGAGAAACTTTTACTGTAAGAAGATTATCTTATGGAGTTGGTGTTGAAAGAACTTTCCCTCTACATTCTCCAAGGATTGAAAATCTTGTTGTGACAAGGAAAGGTAAAGTTAAGAGATCAAAACTTTACTACTTAAGAGAAAGACAAGGTAAGGCAGCTAAAGTTAAAGAAAAGAAAATCTATTAATGTATTGGGACTTTTTAGAGTCCCAATTTTATTTATTAAAAGTGGGTGAGTATATGAATATTAATTGGTATCCAGGACATATGAAGAAGACTAAAGAATCTATTAAGAAAAACCTATCTTTAGTCGACATAGTTTATGAGGTAATCGATGCTAGAATACCTTTTAGTAGTCAAAATCCAGATATTGATAGAATTTTAGGAGAGAAACCTAGATTAATAATAATGAATAAATCGGATTTAGCAGATATAAAAGGAAACGAAATATGGCAGAACTATTTCAAAGAGCAAGGAATTTCTTCAATAATAGTTGATTGTATTAGCAATAAAGGTGTAGAAGATATAATAGATAGAACATACAAATTAACTGAGGAAAGAAGAATGAATTTAGCAAAGAAAGGTATAAGACATAGACCAATTAGGGCTATGATTGTAGGTGTACCTAATGTAGGAAAATCCACTTTAATTAACAGCTTAACAAAAAGGAAAGGCACAAAGGTGGGCAATAAACCTGGAGTTACAAGAGCTAATCAATGGATAAGGATAAAAAGAAATCTAGAGCTATTAGATACACCTGGTATATTGTGGCCTAAATTTGAGGACCAGGAGGTAGGATTAAATTTAGCTTTTACAGGAGCTATTAAGGATGAGTTATTAGATATAGAAAATTTAGCTATAAAATTGGTGGAGAGGCTAAATACAATATCTAAAAATTATATTCAAGAACGTTATAAAGTTTTGGTTGAAAATAAATTACCCTATGATATCATATTAGAAATTGGAGAAAAAAGGGGATGTATTGTCAGAGGTGGGGAAATAGATTTCGTAAAAGCAAGCTATATAATTTTAGATGAATTTAGAAAAGGTATTATTGGTAGAATTACCTTAGAAATGCCTGATTAACAATTCAATATTGGAGGGCTCATATGTGCTAAAAATAGAAAAAGAATTGCAGGAGAAAGGTTTTGAATTAATTGCTTGTATAGATGAAGTAGGAAGAGGTTGTTTAGCAGGTGATGTATTAGCTTGTGCAATTATAATGCCTAAGAATATGAAAATCACAGGGGTTAATGATTCGAAAAAATTATCTGCAAAAAAAAGGGAAGAATTATACTCAATAATTGTGGAAAATGCTTTGGCCATAGGTATAGGACAAATAGGACCTGATATTATAGATGAAATAAATATTAAAGAAAGTACTAAGTTGGCAATGAAGAAGGCAGTATTAGACTTAAAAGATAAAAATGGTGAAGCTGTAGTTCCAGATTATTTATTAGTGGATGCAGAGGAAATACCTATTAGTATTCCCCAATTAAGTTTGATAAAAGGGGATGAAAAAAGTCATGGGATTGCCTGTGCTTCCATTGTAGCTAAAGTATATAGGGATAGGTTATGTGAAAAATGGGGACAAGGTTATAAGGGTTATAAAATTGAAAAAAACAAGGGCTATGGCACAAAAGAGCATAGAGAGGCAATTAAGGAGATTGGGCCTTCCCCTATTCATAGGATGACTTTTTTGAAACGTATAGTAAAATAGGTGGTGAGAGAATTATGAAGATTGAAGATTTTATATATTTTAAAGAATTCTTTGTTAAAGAAAAAAAAGAGTTTTTTCAAGAGGGCAATTTAATAGAAGGAGAAATCTTAGAAGTTGAGGATCAAGTGGTTTTAATCCATATTAAAGATTATGGTACTATTAAGGCAAAATCTGAAAAACTTCTTAATCATCATAAAGGTAAAATCTTAAGCTTCATAATTAAAGAATCATCGCCAGATAAGATTCAGTTAAAACCTATCTTAAACAGTGTAAATCTTACAAAAACTTCCGTGCCTTCACCTGATAGAGATGAGTATTTGAATAATATATTGAAAGAGTTTAATATTAGACCTAGTCCTATTTCTATTAAATTTCTAGATAATCTAATAAAATTTAATTTACCTATTAATAAAGAAAATTTAGTCTATGGAATTGGAGTATTAGATAAATTTGACCAAATTATCAATGTTCAAGAGGATGAAGTTATTGTTTTACCTAATTTGAAAGAAGAAGTTGTTAATATTAAAAAGGAAGATATAAGAAATTTTCTAATCATTAAAGGGAATGAAAATCCTAATAATCAAGCTGATTTACACGATAATATTAATATAGAAATGAAAGAATTAGGAAAGTCTTTTTCAATGGATAAAATAGGTACTGACTTATTAAAGATTATTACAGTATTTATCAAATATAATATTAAACCCAGTTTAAACAACATAAAATACTTTTTAGAGTTAAATGAAAACTCAACATTATTTTCTAAAGATTTTGAAATATTAAAAAATATTATAGATAAAAAGTTTACAAAACAATTGAAAAGGATTATGATTAATAATGGTGGTTTTAAAAACTCAACCCCAAAAACCCATCCTAGATATGATGAAATTTTATATAGAACATTAGAATATCTAAAAGATTATAGCTCAAATACCAATAAAGACTTTAAGAAGACTATTGAGGAATTAATTGATAAAATTGAATTTTTAAAGGAGATGAATAATGAGTTAATATTTGTTTATCTGCCTTTAAACTTAGATGAAAAGATTCAAGATACTTTTATTACTTTATTAAATAAGAGAAAAAAGGAAAGTGGATATGGGAATAAGATAAATATATTTATCAATTTGAATACTAAAAAGTTAGGAAATATTAAAATACATTGCTCAATATCTAATTCCAATATGGATATCAGGTTTAGTGGTATAAAGGAAGAATATATTAGTTTATTTAAATCCAATGAATATGAATTAAAGGATTTAGTGGAAACCACCGGTTATAAAATAAAAACTATTGAATATCTATCTAAGAAAGATTATACTATCTTAGATTCTTTGGTTGTGAATAGGAAGACCATATATAATTTGGATATGCAGGTGTAATTATGAAAAAAGATAAGATCAAGAGGAATAAAAAAGCAGTAGCTCTTTCTTATAAAGAAGGATATAAAGCACCTAAAGTACTAGCAAAGGGGAAAGGTGAAATTGCAGAAAGAATAGTAGAAGTTGGAAAAGAAGAGAAGATTGAAATATATGAGGATAAAGAATTAATAGAAGAACTGATAAATTTGGATTTACATGAAGAAATTCCTCCCCAATTATATGAAGCTGTTGCTAAAATCGTATTCTTTGTTTATCAACTGGATAAGGAAAAAGGAGAACTATATGAGAAATAATATCAAAAAAGGGATATTAGGAGAAAATCTAGCTTGTAAATACCTTGCTTCTAATGGATATAGTATAATAGATAGAAATTATAGAACAAAAGTTGGGGAAATAGATATAATTGCAATTAAATCTAAAATATTAGTTTTTGTGGAAGTTAAAACTAGAACTAGTATGGATTACGGATATCCTTATGAAGCTGTAAACTGGAAGAAACAACAGAAGATTTATAAATCTTCTTTAATATATATGAAGCATAAAAATTTGGAGAACTATCAAATTAGATACGACATAATAGAAGTTTTTTTATGGGAAAAACCTAAAATCAACCATATAGAAAATGCTTTTTGTATATAATAGTTGGAAAATGGCTAATTTCCACTATTACCCAGGGAATAGAAAATCATATTTTATAAGGGGGTCAATATGTATTCTAAGATTAATACTTGTGTTTTACAAGGATTGAATGGATATATAATAGATGTGGAAACCGACTTATCTAGAGGCCTGCCAGTGTTTAATATTGTAGGTTTGCCTGATGCGTCTATTAAAGAATCGAAAGAAAGGGTAAGAACAGCCATAAAAAATAGCGGATTTGAATTTCCACTATCTAGAATTACTGTTAATTTAGCACCAGCAAATTTAAGAAAAGAGGGGTCCCAATTGGACTTGGCTATTGCATTGGGAATTTTGCAAGCCATGGGAGTAGTTGATAATATTAATTGTGGAGATGTTGCCTTTATAGGAGAACTATCTTTAGATGGAAGATTAAACTCCATAGAAGGTGTATTGCCCATGATAATATCCATGAGAAAATCCAATATTAATAGATGTATTGTTCCTTATGATAACAGAGATGAAGCTTCTGTTGTTGAAGATATTGAAATTATTCCAGTAAAAAATTTAAATCAAGTTATAGATTATCTAAACAATGAAGAGGAAATATTGCCATATAAGAATTCAACCGACTTTTCTCATGAAGAAGAGGAAGAGTTTGATATGGATTTTAGTGATATAAGGGGACAGGAAGGACTAAAAAGAGCTTTAGAAGTGGCTGCAGCTGGTGCTCATAATATGCTTATAATTGGGCCACCAGGGGCTGGTAAAACTATGGCAGCTCGTAGATTGCCTACTATACTTCCAAAGCTATCTTTTGAAGAGGCTATAGAAGTGACTAAAATATATAGCGTAGCAGGGCTATTAAAATCAAAGGCCTTAATAAAGAAACGGCCCTTTAGAGCTCCACATCATACAGCTTCTGCTACATCCTTAATTGGGGGAGGAAGAATACCAAAACCAGGAGAAGTATCCTTGGCACATAATGGAGTTCTTTTTTTAGATGAGATACCAGAGTTTAAAAAAGATGTATTGGAAGTATTAAGACAGCCAATGGAAGATGAAATTGTCACCATATCTAGGGTAAATGCTACTCTTACCTATCCATCAAAGTTTATGATGATAGCTAGTATGAACCCATGTCCGTGCGTAAGCAATCCACTTGACTATCCAAGTCCTGAAAGTCCTTTCCTGGCAAAAAGTATAAAGTCAGTTTAACTTTATTCCTATCAATTACAATTTCCTTAACAATGCTATTCAATAGTTTTTTCTTTTCATCAAGATCCAGGTACTCATATGTGTATTTGAAATTTTCTATATGCTTTATAATTGTATCAAGGTCATAAGATTCTACATAATTATCATTGAGTTCAATAGAAATTTTTTCTAACTCATTTCGCAACTCGATTTTTTTATTTTCCAATTCTTTATATTTCCTTTTTATGACAAGTTCAGGAAGAATATCTTTTGATAATGCATCGACTAAATTATTCAACTCATTATCAAGGTTGCCTAATTCCGACTGCAATTTATTTCTTTTTGCCATCAATGGTATACGTCTATCTTCAATATCATTATTTGTGGCTTCTAAAATAGATTCTAAGGAATTTTTGTTGTTAACAAGACTAATTATATGGGACAAGACTAAATCCTCCAAAATATCGGCTCTTACATTTGAATTATCACATAGAACTTTAGCCTTCTGTTCCCTGGTAATGCATCTAAAGTAATGATAATAGCCTTTAGATTTATCATTAGAATCTTTCGGAGAACTAAATACTGACATAGCAGCACCACAGCGGCTACAACGAACCAATCCTGCAAGGGGAGATCTTTCACTTTGGCCACTTCTTGGAGCTTTTCTTTTATTTTTATCAAGTTTGAATTGCACTCTAGCAAAAATCTCTCCTGGAACAATACCTTCATGCTCACCTATAGAAAGAATCCATTCACTTTCTTCTCTTTCACGAGTAGTTTTCTTGTGAGGTTTTCTTCTGTTGTAATACATAAGACCATTATTATTGTTATAATCGTCTATATTATCTACTATATTGACTTCTGTATTGTTTTTAAAGTAATCATATGCATTACTATCAGCAATACAATACAGTGGATTCTGGAGCATTCTAGATATTTGATTATGGGACCAGTAGGCATTATTTTTAGTTCTATATCCTAATTCATTGGCACGAATAGTAATATTTCTTATAGATCCTTCTGATTCAAGGTACCAAGAGTAAAATTCTTTAACAATTCTTGATTCTTCTTTATTGATTACAAGTTTAGATACTTTTTTAGTCCTATCTTTATAGTTTATAGTTTTAGTTTCTACATCAAAACCATAGGGGACAGGACCACCATTCCACTTACCAAGTTTAGCTCTATCTATCATGTTATCCCTAACACGTTCAGCTATAGTTTCGCGTTCTAGTTGTGCAAAAACTGCAGTTATGTACATCATAGCTCGTCCCATTGGAGTAGAAGTATCGAAATTCTCCTTTATAGATATGAATGCAACATCTAAGCTTGCCAATTCTTCAATCAAGTTAGAAAAGTCATTAACAGATCTAGAAACTCTATCTAGCTTATAGCATACAAGATATTGGTACTTTCCATTATAGAAGCCTTTCATCATTTCTTCAAAATCTGGTCTGTCGGTATCTTTACCAGAATAATCATAATCAACATATACAACATATCCCCAGCCTCTTAAGTCACATAAGGCTATACCACGATTAATTTGATTTTCAACGGATTCTCCTTTTTCTGTTGCTTTACTTTTACGTGCATAGATAGCAGCAGTAGGAGAACCATCTATTATCTTCATTTGCCTTTCTTGCATAAAACATTCCCCCTTCAAAACATATGTTTGTTTAATATTATAGCATAAACAATTTAATGTGTAAGCAAAAGAAAAATAAGATATTTTGAGTATAAAAAAGCTACCTTAAGGTAGCTTTTTATTATGTGAATTTATTACTGATAACATTAAAGCATTGAAAAAGTCTTTGCCTGTAATATTGTTCTTTTTAAGTAATTTTTTATATTCAAGATAAATATCTTTGTCTACCCTAATACCAGCATATTTAGGTTCTTTAAAATTCATAGGAATATCTAAATCAGATTGCTGGATATTAGTGCTATTAATTATTTCAAGTAGCTCTTTAGGATTTGCAATTTGCAAACCATATTTTTTAGCTTTAGGCTCTAACTCTTTAGTCCATGTAGGATATAGAAGTAAGATCTTATGGTGAACTGCATTCAAGAAATCTATGTTTCTATTACCTAGGATTATAAAATAATTTTTTCCATGTGTTTGTATGATATTTTTGGCTTGATTCCTAGAAATAAATTTAAAGTTATTATTCATATGTTCATAATGTTGTTTTGCTGTTCGGAGCCTATATTCACTACGACTCATAAAGGCTAGTTCATTGCCATCGGTGATAACTTGGTTTAAACATTCTACAAGGGCATTAAACATTGGGTCACCATTTAAATCATCAATTATATCTAATGACATTAGCAGTACTTTTTTCATTTAATATTCCCCCTTTTTTTATTTATCTTATGGATTACAAACCTTACAAGGTGTATATCCTTGACTTTTAGCTTCACTTAACTTTATTGGAATCTTACTTTTCTTTAGATACCTACATCCAGATCTATGGTACTTTGATCCAGTATTGGTTATATATACAGTTGATTCCTTGTTAGAGGTTGAGCCAGTAGGTGGTTTTTTATTAGTTTTAGGTGCGGTGCTCTTTGCTGGTGAAGTATTTTTATTATTAGGTTTCTGTTGAGTTCCAAGTTTGGTTACTGTAATTTTATTTCCATCAGAAGTAAATACTATGGTACCATCTCTATCAGTTCGATAAAGCTTTATATTATTTCCAGTAAACCTATTAACAGTTTCTTTGTGTGGATGGCCATAGCTATTTCCTTTACCACAACTTACTACAGCGTGGTGTGGAGAAACATTTGTAATAAACCTTCCACCACTGGAAGAGTTGCTACCATGATGGCCTACTTTAATTACATCAGCTTTAATGTCATAGCCTGCTGCTAATATTTCATCTTCTGAAGGTTTTTCAGCATCTCCCATAAATAAGAATGCATTATTTTTATATTTTAGTTTAAGTACAATACTGTAATTATTAAGATTGTCATAAGAATCTGAACTAGGAGCTAGAGCTTCATACTTTAGATTCTTTTCATTTATAAGTTCATCTCCAGCTTTGGTAATGGTTATTTTTTTACCTTTATTTTTTATGGCCAATAATAGATTTTCAAAAGCTTTAGTTGTATGAGTAATATCAGGCATATAGATACTACCAATGTCAAAGCTTTTAATTACTTCAGGTAATCCTCCTATATGGTCTTCATGTGGGTGAGTAGCTATAAGATAGTCAATCTTTTTTACGTTTTGTTTTTTTAGGTAATTTACAACTGTCTTAGAATTACTGCCAGGACCACCATCAATGAGTGAAGTTTGTCCATTAGGTAGTTCAATGAAAATGCTATCACCTTGTCCAACATCTATGTAGTGGACTTTTAATACTTCAGTTTTGGTTGGTTGTTTAGTTGCAAAGGTAACGTTATCATTTATAGCCAAAACAGATGTAAGGGTTAACACTAAGGCTAAAATAAATACTGATAATCTTTTTAGCTTATGATTATGCATAAATAAGACCTCCTTAATTAATTATTTGTTATTAAATCTTTGTAACAATACACAAAATGGTAAACATGTATTTTAAGCTATTATCTGCAATATTAATATTGTATATATTGAGCTAACCAAACATATATATTGTGTTATACTAAATTTTTCTAGAATAACACCAAATGGCTAATTTGCAGTACTTTAAGTACTGTGTTATTATATCTATAAATTAAAAATATATTGAAAATTAAAATTATATATATGAAAAACAAACAGTAATATCCATTGCACGCAGAACAAATGTTTGGTATAATATATTAAAACATACGTTCGCCACTGTAATATTTCATAAAGGGGGCAGGAGTGGTGGAGGATATAGAGTACATAAAAAACTTAGATATAATAAGAAATAAAATTAGGAATAAAAAAGAAATAGAAATAGAGCAATTAATAAATTCTGTTGCAGATGAGGAATTTAAAATCATTAAAAATAAAAGCAGTTAACTTTATAAGGTTAATTGCTTTTACTATTATCGCTATTTAATATGTCTTGTACTTTGATATGTTTAACTACTATTTCAGCTAATTCTTCATATGTTTTATTTTTATAATCTAACCCTTTATTTATCATAACTTGTCTAAATTTTTCTAAGGCTTGAATTTCTTCTTTATATTCTTCTTCAATACTCTTTTCTGAATATGGATTTTTAACATCAGATACTCCCATAAGGTAGTCTAAGGATACATTGAAATATTTGGCTATTTTCTTTTTTATTTCATCATCAGGAGATCTATTACCAGATTCATATTGAGTAATTGTTACTCTTGAAACTTTTAAATAGTCGGCTAGTTCTCTTTGAAGTATTCCACTTTCAATTCTTAGCTCTTTTAATCTATCACTAAAATTGCTCATAAAAACCACCTTTCTAACTCTAATATAATAATAAAAGTTACTAATTGCAACATAAGTAACAATAAGAAACAAATAATAAAATATTTCTATAAAAACTATTGACAAGTAACAGAAAGTAACCTATAATTTAAAGTAACAGATAGAAACATGGGGGTGAGGATATGCAAGATAGAAATTTAGAAAGTATAAGATTAGAAAGGAAACTTTCACATAATGAAATTGCCGATTTATCAGGTATAAGTAGGTCTTTCTATACTTTAATTGAAAATGGTAATAGAACTCCATCTATTGGAGTAGCTAAAAAAATATCATTGGCACTTAATTTAACATTAGACGAGTTCTTTTACGCATTAGAGGTAACAAAACGAAACATAAACAATCACTCAGCATAAATAAATTATCACACAAAAACAGATTCAAAAAAAGAAGTAAATGTTGGAAGGGGGTGCAAGAGGTGGAAAATATGATAAATACTCATGAAAAATTAATGAAAGAGATTCTAGATGGAGAAATGACAGGTAATGGCATGTTTGAAAAGCTGAAAAAAGCAGGTTATAAGGGCACGAAAGATGATATGATAGGAGATTTAATTTATGGATTTGAAATGACATCAGCTTATATATCAGACCCAAGAAAAGTTGCAAACAATGAGATTATGGCGGAAGAAGAATACTTTGAAGTATTGGCTAAAGAAATGAACATTAATTATTAGTTGAAAGGAGGACCAAAGATGAACGGTTTAGCTTTGCTGGAAACAGGATTAGTTAATATTTATCAAAATCCAAAACAAGAAAAGTTAGTAGATGGTAGAGAATTACATGAATTTTTAGGAGTAGGTAAAGATTTTACAACATGGATTAAAGATAGAATTGAAAAATATAACTTCATTAATGGTTTTGACTATGTTGTAACGTTCACCAAAACTGGGGAGCGTCAAAATGTAACAAGGCATGATTATATTTTGAAGATTGATATGGCTAAAGAAATATCTATGGTAGAAAACAATGCAAAGGGAAGGTTAGTAAGAAAATATTTCATTGAGGTAGAAAAAAGATATAGACAAATGGTAGATACTTCAAGCCTAAGTCCGCAGCTCCAAATGTTTAATCAGATGTTCCAAGCTATGGCAAATGTAGAGATAAAGCAGAATCAACTAGAAGAACAAGTAACTACTATAAAAGAAACTATTACATCTAGGGATGAAGACTGGAGAAGAGATGCAACTAGAAAACTTAGAAAGATTGGCTTTAAGAATGGTAACTATGAAGAGATTATTAAGGAAAGTTATACGCTACTGGAAGAAAGAGCAAGCTGCAAATTAAATATTAGACTAGAGAATCTTAGACAAAGGATGGCATTAGAGGGAGCAACAAAAACATCTATAAACAAAGCTAATTATCTTGATGTTATAGAAGCAGATAAGAGGCTCACAGAGATTTATATAAACATAGTTAATCAACTGTATATAAAACATGCGGCTTAGGAGGGATAACATGGCAAGATTACCTGATCCAGTGATAGAGAAAATAGTAGTTGAAACTCCTGAAAATATAAAGGAAAGAAAAAAAGACTTTTATAGCATTTTAGCAGAGGCAATAAGAAGAAGAAAAGAGGCTGAAAATGCTATGGAAAAATAGAAAGGGATGAAATAAATGAAAATGGGTTTTATTATTTATAAAGGCACTAAGGAAGAAGTAGAAGAAAAGATGGGAAGAATGAAAACTAAAGCTAACGAGGGATATCCAAACTTTTACAAAGAAATAAAGGGCGGGTTTGCAATCAAGACAAAAGATATGGAAGTAAATCTTATTATGGATAAATATTTAGTTGGCGAACATGCAATCTACCAAATATTTTACTAAGGAGATGTGATATAAATGGAAGGCTTTGTATAACGGCATTGGCAATAGACATGAGGAAGGAAGGAAAGGAAGAGAAATAGGCAACTTCTCACTGGTGGGGAAGTTAGGGAAGATTAAATATAGTTTCTTCATTAATTAAATAATACCACTAAAGGGGGTGAATATGAATGAACAGAAGATACAGAAGTATATACCAATTAGCTAGAAACAATGCAGGATTAACTCAATTAGGAGCAGCTGAAATGCTTAATATAAGTGTAAGGTCTTTAGCAGATTATGAATCTGGAGCTACTATTCCACATGGAGACATAGTATATGACATGGCAGATATATATAATGCCAAATGGTTAGGATATGAACATTTAAGAATATCCACAAAAGTTGGACAAAGGTGTTTGCCTAAAATAAATATATCAGATTTAGCACAATCGGTCCTATCCTTGCAGAAAGAAAGTATAGATGTAGAAAATGTTAAGCCATGCATGATTAAAATTGCCAGTAATGGAAGGATAGATGAACATGAGGTTCAAAGATGGGAAGAGGTTACAAAAGAAATACTAGAGATGGCAGGTGCAGCTCTTTCGGTAGTGTATCACAAGGGGGTGACATAATGATAAGGATAGTTGAGAAAATAGTTTTTAGTGGAGCAGATGGAAGGATATTAATTATACCTTTATTAGTACTTATATACGTAATAATCGGACAAGCCAAGGATGTAGTTAAGGAGATTAGGAAAGTTTGGAGGTGAGTGTAATGCAAATAGAAAGTTCAATAGATCTCAGATATAACATAGCAGCAATGTATATAGCAATACTCCGAGAGGATATAGCAACACCAGAGCAGGCATTTGCAGTAGTGTCCGATTCATCAGTTGTAAAAGCTACTACAGATGAAGATGTTTTAGACATGATAGTAATGAAAAATCAAGGATTAACTTATAAACAAATAGCAGAAATATACGGTTCAACAGATTCAAATATATATCACAGAATAAAAAGATATAAAGAAAAAAAGACCAGTTCTGGCAGCAACCAGAAAAGGTCAGCAATTAAATAAATATATCGTTATCTTTATTATAGCATATTCAATAAAAATAGTAGAGGTAAAAACGAAAGGAGAATAATAATGAGTGATAATTATTCAATTGTTTGTAAAAGGTGCGGGAGAAAATTGACTTCTGAGGTAAGCAGAAATAGAGGATATGGATCCTATTGCTACTCTAAAATAGCTAAAGATAGCAAAAAAGACAATGATTTAGTAGGAGAAGTAGAACCAGTAGAACGAATTGAAGGCCAGGTAGATATATATGAAATTTTTAAAGAAGTTTCAGGAATATAGAAAGGGGAGATTTAGGTGATAGATAAATTGATGGAATTAGAAATAGAGGAAGCTATAGACACCGCTGAAGCGGCAGATGTAGGTGGTAGATTTATTATTGATGATTTGGATAGTGCAAATTGGGCTTTTAGAAAATTAGCGGCTATAGAAAAAAAGAAATCAGAAATACAAGAGCTTGCTAA
This sequence comes from Clostridium sp. Cult2, assembly GCF_021655075.1. Lineage (GTDB taxonomy): Bacteria > Bacillota > Clostridia > Tissierellales > Tepidimicrobiaceae > Schnuerera. Next base: position 56,541 of record NZ_PPXX01000102.1, on the reverse strand, counting down.
TAAAGAGATAGAACGGATTAGGGAATGGCAACAACAAGAAGAAAAAGGCCTTAACAATTCTAAAGGATTCTTTGAAGGGCTACTTATTAAATACTTTTCAAAAGAGAGGGAAAAGGATTCTAAGTTTAAATTATCCACACCATATGGGAAAATTACAACCAGAAAACAACAACCTAAATGGAATTATGAAGATGAAAAAATTATAGAAAGCTTAAAATCTAGGGGAATAAGCCATTTAGTCAAAACAGAAATAATCGAAAAAGTAAATAAAAATGAGCTAAAGGATTCAGTTGAAGTATTGGATGATGTAGTAGTATTAGACGGAAATATAGTCCCAAATATTAAATTGTTTGGTGAGAATTTCATCAATATTGAAACTGGAGAGATAGTGGATGCAGAGATCGAATATAAACATTATGAACGAGTAATAGCTTACAATGGGCAAGTCATAGAGGGAATTAGTGTAGAAGATAGACCAGATTCTGTAAATATTAAAGTGGAGGTGTAGACATGGCTAATATTATGAAATATGAAACGGATAATGGGGAAATAACCCTATCAAAAGATATAGTTAAAAGATATTTGGTATCAGGAGATCCATCAAGAGTTACCGACCAAGAAGTAGTAATGTTTATGCAAATGTGTAAGTATCAAAATTTAAATCCATTTTTGAGGGAAGCATATCTAATTAAGTTTGGTAGTAGTCCAGCTACAATGGTTACAGGAAAAGATACATTTGTAAAAAGAGCTGCTAAGTCAAAATTATGTACAGGCTATGAAGCTGGTGTAATAGTTCAAAAAGATAAAGGAGTTGAATATAGGAAGGGAGCTTTGGTCCTTCCAAATGAATCACTTGTAGGTGGATGGGCTAAAGTTTACAGGAAAGATTGGCAGGTCCCCCTAGAAAATACAGTCAGTTTAGAAGAGTACCAGAGATATAACAGTAAGGGAGAATTAATGAATAATTGGGCTAAAATGCCTGCAACAATGATAAGGAAAGTAGCATTAGTACAAGCATTAAGAGAAGCAATCCCAGAAGAATTTAGTGGTTTATATAGTCCAGAAGAAATGCCAGTTGATGATTCGAAACTAGATGAAACACCTATAGAAGCAAGTATTGTGGATGAGGATTTGGCAACTAAAGAACAGTTAAATCGCATGTATGACTTAGCAGAAAAGAAGAACATGAATGGAGAGGAAATTAAGAAATACATGAGACAAGCATTTGGTAAAGAATTAAGCACAGAATTAACTAAGGAAGAAGCTAACAAGGTTATAGAAATGCTGGAAAATATTAAAGAAAAGGAAGATGAGGAAGAAGAAATAGTAGCAGAATTTGATGACATTGATGATATTGCAGATGACCCAAATTTACCATGGAACCAAGGCAGTGATGAGGATGAATCATTTTAGACTAGGAGCTTTGAGCTCCTGGTCTCCAAAGTAGGTGATATGTTTGTCTGGTGTATTTCAGATAGATAGAGGAATTTTTCAAAATGATATTTGGAACAATGTTGCGGAGTTTAGAGTGTTTTTTTACATTGTTGGGAATGCAGTATGGAAAGAAGAAGGGATTTATATGGGAGACATTCATGTTAAGAGAGGACAGTATCTTAGGTCTTATAGAAATTTAAGAGAGGACCTTATGTATGTTGAAAATAATGCTATTAAATATTATTCCATATCACATTTAAAAACAATAACAGATAAGTTGAAATCTGATGGAAGGATTGAAAAACAAGAAACTAGACTAGGAACACTCTTTACAGTCTTAAACTATGGTTATTATCAAGGGTTCAACAGATTTGAACAGCCTAACCAAGAACAGCTAGAGAACGGTGAAAGAACAGAACAAGAACAGAACAAGAACAATAAGAAGAAAGATAATAAAGATAAGAATGATATATATATTACTACTATAGCAGACGAACAGACAGAAACTGGAAAAGATATTCCTGTCGCCGATATGGATGCCGACTTCATACAACAGGAAGAAGAATCTGTCGCCCAAGTGGGTACCGATCCTACTAAACAGATTAATCCAGTTGAGAAAATAGAAAGACATTATTTGCAAATTAGAAATCGTAATATGTGTAGTAGTAAGGATATGGCTGACATGGTTAATGTTTATGAAAAGTACCAGGACATTGATTTTATTGCAAGGGTTATGAAATCAGCAGCAGAAGAAAATAAAGCTAGAAATGGACGTATAACCATAAACTCTTTTAGTTATTTCATGCCTATTTTCCAAGACGAATGGGAAAAGATGAACATGCAGAAGGAAGGTGTTAAAAATGGACCAACTCCAAGAGATAGCAAGCAGAATTTTAAATTCGATAAGAGCCAATTCCTCTGGGGTGGAGGAGAAAATTGAGTATGAATGTGAAATATGCAAGGACAAGGAATGGGTTGATATATATGACGAAGATGGGTTAATAACTTCCTCTAAGCCTTGTAAATGCAGAGAAGTAAAGCATTATAAAAGAATAATAGAATCATCTGGGATAACTGAGGCATTCCTTCAAAGAAACTTTGAAAACTTCAAGCCTAACAATCAAGTTACAGCCAATGCTAAAGCTATGGCTATGGACTATGTAAAAAAGTTTGACCAAATAAAAGAATCTAAAAACAATTCAATAGCTTATCTTGGACAAGTAGGAGCAGGGAAAACCCATTTAAGTATAGCTATAGCCAATGAACTAATGAAACGAAATATCGGGGTTAGGTATATGCAATATAGAGAAGATATAACAAGAATTAAGCAAGTTGCAGCTGATGAAGAAAGCTATGCTAGGGAAATAAACAAATATAAAAATGCAACAGTGTTACTGATAGATGATTTATATAAAAATGCAACATATAAGACTAGGGCTGGCTATGAAGGGTTAAATGATGCAGATAAAAGAGCGATGTTTGAAATAGTTAATTATAGATACTTTAAAGGAGCTCCTATGATAATTTCAAGTGAATACACAGTTGATGACATACTTTCATTTGATGAAGGCATCGGGAGTAGAATATTCGAAATGTGTAAAGGGCATATTATGGAGTTTCAAGGGGAAGAACTTAATTATAGACTTTATAAAGCTTTATAGGAGGAATAAAAGATGTCAAAAACATGTATTAATTGCGAGGATAGACATTTAGGCTGTCATAGTAAATGTAAAAAATACCAAGAATTTAAAAAGGAACGGGAGAAGTTTAGAAAGAAAAAATATAGCAATAACTTTGAATATAAAGATTATATTGCGAATCGCCTGTGGGAGAGTAGAAAAGCATGAAACACTATATTAAAGCTGGTTCAAAATATAAATCAATTAAAAACGAGGAAGTTATAAATCTTATTAATGAAAGAGACAGAATTGAATTAGGTACTCAAGTAGTTGCAATAACAAATACTAGTGAAGTTTTGATAGAAGTAATCGAAATTGAAGGGGATAAAGTTTGGTGGGAGATTAAAAAGATAAGGGGGATGTCAAATGGATAAAAAGAGGATTAGAGCAGTAGCAGAAGAGGCTGCAAGGCTATTATTTGAGAATCCAGAATGGACACACAAAAAAGCTATAGAAAAAGCAAAGGAGATGATTTTAAATGAAAATTCAAATAGACAATAAATATCAAATTACAAGTGATAGCATGCAATATATTTTACAAGAAAAAAAGAAGGGTAAGGACAAGGACGGGGAGATAAAAGAATATAAAGTTAACGTTGGATACTACGGAAAGATTTATAACGCCCTACAGGGATATAAAGAACTCCAAATAAGAAACTCTAACGTAGAGACGATAGATGAATTAATGCAATTGATTAGGAGCTTAGATAAAAAAATAGAAAGATTGTTAGGAGGTAATTAGATATGAAGAAGTGGAGAAGGTGGAGAAAACTAATTAAAGGAACATTTCTTAGAGAATATATAATCCTAAATATCTTGAGGGGATGATTGAATGAAAGAGACAACAATAGTTATTCCAGGTGAATTGCCAGGGATGAATGAAATTATAGATGCAGCAAAATTACATTATCTTAAATATAACGACATGAAACAAACTAACACGGATCTAGTAACATGGGTAGCTAAAAAGGTGCCAAAAAAGAAAAAGGTATTCCTTAATATAACCTGGTACTGCAAAAATAAAAGAAGAGATCCAGATAATATAGCTGCAGCAGTAAAATTTATATGGGATGGACTAGTACAAGCTAGAGTAATAAAGAATGATGGATGGAATGAGAACGCAGGGTGGAGCAATACATTTGAGGTAGACAAGAATAATCCAAGGGTGGAGGTAAGGATTAAGGAGGTATAATCAATGAATAACATGATTAATTTAGAGAAGTTTGCAGGTGGAGCATTAACAGAAAAATTTAATTTAGCATTGAAGGATGTACTAGAGAACATCGCAGATCCAAATACGGATCATAAAATCAAAAGGAAATTGACGTTAGAACTAACATTCGTAACAGAAGAAGATAGGGAATTAAGTATGGTGGATATATCAACAAAGACTAAATTAGCACCAGCAAAGTCGGTGGCAACAAAAATAATCATAGACAGGGATGGAAATGGAGGGATAGTAGCAAGTGAATATAATAACCAAATAAAAGGACAGCAGTACATGAAAGTAGATGAAAGCACCGGGGAGATACTTCAAGATGATGGTGGAGTAGATACAAAAGGCATTAAATTAATAAAATAATAAAATTTAGGAGGAATAAAAATGTCAAATAAAGAAGCTTTGGAATATTTAGTAGGTTTAGGGTATGAGAAGGATATTTTAGTTGAAACAGATAAGGGATTGTTTTCAAAAGTACCACTTACAAGAGTGAATTTTCCAAGGGTTGAAACGTTAGAGGTGAGCAATCTTACAAGTATTACAGATTATATGAAGTCTAACATAGATGGATACAAGGAGAAATTATTAATACAAGTAGTTAGCCCTAGGGAAGTAAGGTTATTGACTCCATTAAATGATGATGATGTTAGGGATGAAATTTTAAGAGCAGTAGCTATATTGCCTAATAATGTTTTCTATGACAGGTTTATAGATACTGAAAGGTTTAATATAATGTTGCAATCAGGATTTACTGATAATGAAGATAAAGAGCTACTACTTAAGTTTACGGGTTTAATTCGAGATGAAGCGGTAAAAGATACAGGAGACGATGGAATAAGTCAAGCAGTAACAATAAAAACAGGGGTAGCAAGTGTAGGAGATGCACAGGTGCCTAATCCAGTAACTTTAGCACCGTTTAGAACGTTTCCGGAGGTGATACAACCAGAAAGTAAATTTATATTTCGCATGAGAAGTGGTCCAGAGGCAGCTCTTTATGAAGCAGATGGTGGAGCTTGGAAAAATCAAGCAATGAAAAGGATTAAAGAATATTTAGTTGAGAATTTGAATGAGTTAGAAGATGAATATGAGATTATTTCTTAACTAAAACTGAGGGTAGTACAAGCTACCCTCTCCTATAAGAGGAGGTATAAACATGAAGTGCTCTGAAGAAATCTCAAAAATGTGTCTAAATGCTATAAAGTATAAGAAATATGCAGAAGTTCGTGATTGTGAGAAATGTTGTTTATATTGTCAAAACAGATGTGACCATGTGTGTGAGAATGCAGGGGAAGGAGAGGGGAAATGATAGCTATAGAATATTATGCTAGGGCGGTTATTAGACATTTGAACGGAGATTTTGAATTATTCGAGAAATACAAAAGTAAAGCTATAGAGATATATGAGCAGGAACAGTGCATATGCAGTATAGGGGAAATGATACCAGTAGGAGTCAAAAGAGAATTATATGAGATGGTGAGCTAGATGAACGGAAGCAGAAGATATAAACCATATACAAAAGAAGAGGATAATTATATTCTTGAAAATTACGAGAGATTAGGACCTGAAATAATAGCAAAAAAATTAGGCAGGGCAGAAATAGCGATAATAAATAAATGGCATAGGTTAAGCAATGATCAAGATTTAATTAAAGGAGCAATCAAGAATACCAGTGGATATAGAAAAATTCAATTTATAGCAGCAATGAAAATAATAAAAGAAAAAGATATAAAGCATGATAATCGGATCCCAGGAACGATTAAAGCAGTAAGGGCTGGTTGGTTGGATGATATCAATATAAAAGTGGTATAAGAGGTTTATATATGGATTATAAAAGTTGCATATGTATAAATTGCGAAAAGGAGTTCGGAATAAATAAAGAGGAATGTATTTGCTATAAATGTGAAACGGAATTTGGCGGGGATGGGATTGGATATTGCAAGAATTACAGGGAAATGCAAGATAATCCCCAATTAAGTATATTTGAGGAGGGGCAGCTATGGAAATAGATAAATATTACAAAAAAACAAAAAAATCAAGCCTTAAAAACGAGATTGAACGATACATAGATGAAATAGTAGATACAGCTGAAAAGATGAATAGCCTTGACTATTTTAATATAGAGATTAGTAATCATGAAGGGAAATTAAATGTTGAGTATAAATTGAAAAATAGGAAGAAGGTGTATTAGTGGATAAAAAAGATATTAAAAGAATTAGAGAAATTAAAGAAAGAGTTGAAAAAGCGACTCCTGGAAAATGGAGGGTAGAAAAATATTACCATGATGAGCCTTATGAAGAATTTATTAAATGGGCAGCAGTGGTAGTAAGAAATGAAACTATAACTAGAAACGATTGGAGCAATCCAGTTGGAGCAGATTTAGAATTTATAGCAAAGGCAAGACAAGATATACCATATTTGTTAGCAAGACTAGACGAGTTACAAGAACAGAACGAAGCGTTAACAGATACAGTAAATATGCTATCTCCACTAATGATGGAAAACTATGAATTGAAGAAAGAAATAGAGAAAAATCTAAAAAATGATTATGCAGTAGATGTCTTATATAAAGTTATAAACTCAGGTATATTAGATGAAAATTTAGAAGAGGATTTAAGGGATATTGCTTATTATGTAGAGTATGGTATTTGGAAAGGATAAGACGGATAATGTTATTTATGTGAAGGAAGGGGAATGAAAACATGAAGAAATATCCATTATTAATACAAGAGGTAGCTGAATTTGAAGGGTGTAGCGTAATGGCATATTACAGCAAAGGGCACCATAATAAGGAAGAATTTATAAATGCAGTAATGGGTGATTATGACTATGTAGGCAATATACACAGTGTAAGACATACTAATATAAAACTATCACCAAGTCCAACTGGGGGTATGATGGTTAATTATAGAAAAGAACCTTGTAAGGGCAGTTTTCCCGCAACTGTAATAGAAGTTTAATGAACATAATAAGTAAATAAAGTCCTACTGTACCTAGACAGCGGACACCAAAGTTATAGAAATATAACCGAGGTGTCCTTTTTTATTGAGGAGGGAAGATATAAATGATAGAACGTCACCATATAGTTTACCGTAGCCAAGGTGGCCTTGATTACGAGTTAAATTATAAATATTTGGAGTCAGAAGCACATAGAGGGAATAATGGGCCTCACAAGTGCAGAGAGACGGACCTAAAATATAAGAAAGAGCTCCAAGAGAAGCTAGAGAAAATATTAAACAAGAAATTTTATACCACAGAAGAACTTGTAAAAATATTAGACCTAGATAAAAGACAAGCTAAAAGGGCATTTAGAAAGCTAGATTATCATCCAGATAGAGGGATAAAAAGAAAAGATGTTATTAAACGACTAATGGGCGGAAGGTTTTATTTATAGGAGTGATGTAATGCAGATACTTATAACTGAAATAGAGAGGTTAAGGGAGGAATTAAATAATACAGTAGGTGAACTTAGAAAGGCAGGATATGAAAAAGCAAAGACAGAGTATACCTATAGGGTAGCATTAGCAAAAGAACTTTTAATTTTAAGGGATAGGGGCTTGCCTGCAACATTAACAAATGATGTGGCTAGAGGAAATGAAAGCATAGCGAAATTAAAATTTAATAGGGATGTAGCGGAAACTAATTATGATGCTACATTAGAAAAGCTAAGGGCTACAAAAATAGAATTAGGGATAGTAGAAAGGCAGATAGAAGCTACTAGAAGGGGAGAATAGGAGGGATGACATATGCTATTAATATCTACCTACCAGGATTTACTTAGAGAAATAGAAATATACGAGAATAGATTAGATGATTTATATAGGGAAGATTATGCCCTTAGGAGAATTGAATACAATAAGATAGAATTAGATATATACGTAGATAGAAAGCACAAACTAAATAATGAAGCAGCTATATTGCAATCAATCATAGAAGATAAGAAAGAGACTCAAAGACAAATGCTAGAGAAATTGGAGCAGCTTGAAGGGTTAGAATACAAAATAGCATATAAAAGGTTTATAGAAGGGAAGACACTGAATGAAATAGCAGACGAATTAGGATATGAGTATAGTTATATGAAGAAAAAAAGCATGGAAGCAAATAAAACACTAAAGTAACTAAGAGGTAACTTTATTTTAATATGGATATGTTATAATGGTAATATGTAGTAAATGTGAACATCTTCTCAAACATGTTTCATAATACTAAAGAAATGTAAAAATTTATAAAGTCGGCGATCTCACCTTTCCCCAGGTGGGATTTTTTATTATGTAAAAATGAGGTGAGGGAATTGATTATAGGAGATTATCTTAGAAAGAATGATATAGATACATATAGAAAATTGATAATGATAGGCAAGAGACAGCAGAAAAAGGAGATTAAGCTTGGAGATAGGCCTGAGAATTTAATGCAGCATGATTCATACAAAAGGCAGGGCAGAAGGATTAGGCAAGTGAAGTGGGGATAAACCTTCTTACAACATGAAAATTCAAACCATGTTATAATATGGATAATATATAAACAAAACTGTATTATGATATGGGAGGTGTTTAGGATGAAACTTAAAAGCGAAGTAATACTAATAGATGGAACTAAAATAGAATTAGAATATACAGCTGAAGAATTCTTAAAGAAGTACTATAATAAAGGAACTGGGCAATTCAACGCTAAAATTATTAAACTCGGCAATGAATATATAAATACTAATGCAATCTTAAAAATAATACCTAGCCAAGAGAATAAGGGAGAATTTAGGATAAGAATCCTAGGATAAAAGAATTATAACAATGCAAATTGTCGAATAAAGTCAAACGATTATAGTAGGATTTTCTCCTATCTTATAGAATAAATACATGAAGAGGGGAGGAGAAACTGATGTCAATCTATGATGCTATAAAAGATGCAGTTAATATTGCTCAGAAAGCGGATAATATTGAACTATACAGAATATTGCTTGATGTACAAAAACAAAGTTCAGATTTATTAGAGGAAAATAATAGTTTAAAAAAACAAATAGACAAATTAATAGATGATAGTCATATTGATAAAACTCTAATATTTAAACATAATTGTTATTACAAAGAGGACGATAAAAATTTTGAAAAACCATTTTGTACTAATTGCTGGGATAATAATCGTAAATTAATTAGAATGCATATATATGATTCGAGTATTGGAGCAATAGTTCAATGCAATACATGTAAAGTTGATTTTTACTATAATAAAACTAGGGAATGAATAATTACAGGAGCCTAACAAGGCTCTTTTTTCATGCAAAAACCAATATAAAAAAACAAACTCAAATAGCAATGAGGTGGTGATCATTGGATGAGATAAGAAAAAAGGTAAAACAGGACTATATGCAGGGTATGAAATATAAAGATATATGTGATAAATACAATATTTCAATGAACACCTTAAAGTCCTGGGTAAAAAGATATAATTGGTCCGATGAAAGAAAAAAGAAAAACAAAAAGGGTGCACACAAAAACAAAAAGGGTGCACCCAAAGGGAATAAGAATGCAGAAGGTAATCCAGGAGGGGCAGCTCCTAAAGGGAATCTTAATGCAATAAAACATGGAGCATACCAATCATTATATGCTGACATGTTAAGTACAGAAGATAAAATAATATTCAACATGATACAGCCATCAATTAATATAGATGATGAGATAAAACTACTTAGGCTAAAGATAGCTAGACTTCTTAATAGAGAGAAGTCTTTTTTTTATAATATGTTTGGCCAGAAAGTAGAAAAAGAGCTAACAGAAGAAGAAAGAATAGCAGGTATTAATGCTTGCATGGATCAATTAAGACGATTGATAGAAGCTAAGGCTAAAATGGCCACAGATACAGAGAAGATTGAATTAGAAAAAGAGAAGTTTGAGTTCCAGAAATATAAGACTGATATAGAGCTGCAGCTTAAGAAAGAGAAATTAGAATTAGAAAAAATCAAGATTCAAGGAGAAGATGAAGAATATGAAGATGATGGGTTTATAGAAGCACTAAAGGCACAAGTAAGTGAGGTTTGGGAAGATGAAGATACTGAAGAAGATTAAAAAAGCAGCGTTCAAATTCAAACCATTCTCAAAAAAACAATTAAAGGTATTAACCTGGTGGTTACCCGAATCTCCAGTAAAAGATAAAGATGGAATAATAGCAGATGGTGCAATTAGATCAGGGAAAACTCTTTCTATGTCATTATCATTTGTTATGTGGGCCATGGAGACATTTGACCAACAAAACTTTGGTATGTGTGGTAAAACTATAGGATCCTTTAGGAGAAACGTACTATTTTGGCTAAAGCTAATGTTACGGTCCAGGGGATATAAAATCAGAGACCGTAGAGCTGATAACTTAGTAATTGTTAGCAAAGGTAATATTGTTAACTATTTATATATATTTGGGGGGAAGGATGAAAGCTCTCAAGATTTAATTCAGGGGATTACATTAGCAGGAGTATTCTTTGATGAGGTTGCCTTAATGCCAGAGTCATTTGTTAATCAAGCTACTGGTAGATGTTCAGTAGAAGGTTCTAAATTTTGGTTTAACTGTAATCCAGAAGGGCCATACCATTGGTTTAAAGTTAATTGGATAGATAAGGTTAAAGAAAAGAATTTAATTCACTTACACTTTACAATGGATGATAATTTAAGTTTATCTGAAAAAGTAAAAGAAAGATATAGGTCCATGTACAGCGGGGTATTCTTCCAGAGGTATATCTTAGGCTTGTGGGTAATGGCAGAAGGAATTATTTACGATATGTTTAATAAAGATAAGCATAGTGTTAAGACGGAAGATAGAGCTTACACAAGGTATCATGTATCTATAGACTATGGTACTCAAAACCCTACAACGTTTGGTTTGTGGGGTCTTTTTAATGGAGTATGGTACAAGGTTAAAGAATATCACTATTCAGGAAGAGAAAAGAATAAACAGAAAACAGATACAGAATATGCTGATGATTTGGAAGAGTTCATAGGAGAATTAAATATTAAATTTATTATAGTGGATCCCTCAGCAGCAAGCTTCATAGCAGAACTAAAGAAACGAGGATTAATAGTTAGGAAAGCTAAAAATGATGTAGTGGATGGCATAAGAAATGTAGCAACTGCACTTAATGAAGGATTAATAAAATACAATGATTGTTGTAAAGAGACTTTTAAAGAATTCAATTCTTATGTATGGGATGAGAAGGCAGCTGAACGCGGAGAAGATAAGCCTATAGAAAAGAATGATCACCATATGGATGGTGACAGATATTTTGTTAACACTATTCTATTTAAAGGAAAAGGTATCACATTCCTAAAGTAATTGAGGTGAATATATGATTTTTAATAATAGTATTAATATGCTAACAAAAGAAGAATTAATAAAAATATATATAGATGAATTTAATGTTTCTAGAGAGCGCAGGCTCATGATGAAAGGCGAAGCTTATTATAAAGTAGAGAATGATATACTTGATCGCCAGATGGTAAGGTATGAGAATGAGAAACCTGTAATAGATGAAACTAAAGCTAATAATAGATTAGCGCATGGTTTTATGCATACTTTAGTTGATGATAAGGTTAATTATTTACTTGTAAAGCCTTATACTTTAGTATGTGATGATAAGAAATATTTGGAAAAAGTTCAATATGTATTAGGCAAAAGATTTCAAAAAAGATTATTCCAATTAGGAATAGATGCAAGTAATAAAGGGATTGCATGGTTGCATGTATATATTGACCCAAAGGGACAATTTAAAATGTTAAGGATACCATCTGAACAAATTATACCTATATGGGTAGATAATAACCGTGAGGAGCTTCAAGCAGTCATAAGATATTATGATGTTGAAGCATATGAAGGAAAAGAACAAAAGAATGTAACTAAAATAGAATTATGGACTCCTGAAAATGTAGAGTATTATGTAATACAAGACGGGAAGGTCATTCTTGATGCAGAAATGTATTTAGATGACAGTAATTCATATGATGGCCATTTCAAAATAAACAATATTGCATCGAGCTGGGGAAGAGTTCCATTTATATATTTCAAGAATAACGACTTTGAATTACCAGATTTGCAATATGTTAAAACTTTAATTGATAACTATGACTTAACCAGGTCGGATGTAGCTAATTTACTTGAAGAAATAAAAAGTGTTGTTTATATCTTAAAAGGTTATGGTGGTGAGAGTTTAGCAGAATTTGTAAGGGATTTAGCGTACTATAAAGGCATAAAGATAGATGCAGATGAGGATTCAGATGTTGATAAAATAGAAAACAATATCAATATAGAAGCAGCAAGAGAGCATTACAACACTCTTAGAAAAGATATATTTGACTTTGGCCAAGGTGTAGATAAAAATCAAGATAAAATAGGGAATAACCAATCTGGTATAGCTTTAAAGTTTATCTACAGTGGGTTAGATTTAAAATGTAATGCTCTAGAAGGATGGTTTAAGTGGGGATTTGAAGAATTAATAAGATTTATTAATATATATCTAACCTTAACCAAGGAAACTGTATCAGATAAAGAAATAACAATTGTATTTAATAGAGATATTGCAATAAACGAATCACAAGCGATTACAGATTGTCAGAATAGTAAAGGCACTATTTCAGATAAGACAATAATCTCTATGCATCCTTGGGTTGAAGATGTTGACGAAGAGATTGAGCAGATTGAAGAAGAGAATAAGTCAGATGAACTTCCAATGTTTAAGGGTGATGAATAATGAAAGTAAAAGAGCTTATTAAAATTCTTGAAACATTGGACCAAGACCGAGAAATTAAATACGATTCATACGAATTTATTGGAGACTTTAAAATCGATAGAGTTGAGGAAAAAGAGTATGATGGACATAAGTATTATAACATAGTAGGTGATGAATGATGCCTAATAATTCATATTGGGAAAAAAGGCAAGAGCAAAAGTATTTAGCAGGAGAAAAGAAAATCAATTCTTTTTACAAAGGATTAGAGAAAGCATTTGAACAGGCTAAGAAAGAAATAAAATCAATTATAAACGATTTTTATATGGAATACGTTGATGAAAATAAAGTTTCTTATGCAGATGCGCAGAAATTATTGAGCAGAGTTGAAATAGGAGATTTAAAAGCCTTTATTGCTAAAGTAAATAAGCATATGGGAGAGTATAATCTAGAACTTAACAATATGTCGATTAAGGCAAGGATTACAAGATACCAGGCATTAGAAAAACAAATAGATGCTATATTGCAGCAATTATATGCTATTGAATACCAACATAAAGGTGAAAAACTCCTAAAAGAAGTATATTCAGATTCGTATCATAGGACCTGGTACAACATTGACGTTTATAAAGGTTTTCATCAAGAATTTGCACAGATTAATCCAAAAGCCATAGAAGAATTAATAAAATATCCCTTTAATGGAGCTAATTTTTCAAGTAGATTATGGAAACAAAAGGACCATATGTTACAACAACTTAGTGAATCTATTACAACTATGCTAGTGCAGGGCAAAAATCCTAATACATTATCAAGAGATTTTGCTAAGAAATTCGGAACTAAAGAATATGAGGCTTATAGGTTATTGCATACAGAAGGGTCCTTTATAATAGAGCAAGGTACCTTAGCAGCCTATAAAGAGGATGGGATCGAAAAGTATCAGATATTAGCAACGTTAGATAACAAAACATCAGAAATATGCAGAAGTGAAGATGGAAAGATATATGATATTGATGATTATAATACTGGGGTTAATGCTCCCCCATATCATCCATTTTGCAGGACAACAACAGTCCCATATTATGATGACGAGGATTATTCAGAGGATACAAGGGCTGCAAGGAATATAGAAGGAAAAACTTATAAAGTTCCAGCAAATATGAAATATAAAGAATGGTATGAAAAATATGTGGTCTAAGTGGGTGAGGATATGAAGATTGACATATAAGCAAACTTTTGGAAAAATAAAAACTATTGAAATAGAAGATTTGGAAAAGCAATATATTAAAATTGATTGTGATGATTGTAATGGAAGTGGTATATTCGAAGGCCCAGATTTTAAAGAAAAATGTGTAAATTGCAAAGGGACAGGAAAAGTATATTGCAATTTATATTAGAAATAATAGTACAATAAATATGTGAAGGAGGATTAAAATGGCCAAATATAGAAAGAAACCAGTTGTAATTGAAGCAAAGCAATTAACATGGGGCACTTTTCATGAAATATTAAACTGGATAGAGAAAGAAAGTTATAGAAAAGCTTATTTTGGACATCATGAAGATGCTAAAAACGAAGATAATCCAGCTGGTCAATGTATTTACATTGAAACTTTAGAAGGAACTCATGTAGCATTCTTAAGTGATTATATCATTAAAGGTGTTAAAGGAGAATTTTATCCATGTAAACCAGATATATTTGAAATGACTTATGAAAAGGTGGGGGGTTAATTGAATATACCAGAAGCAATAACAATTAGTGGGGTTGAATACAAAGTAGTTGTATCAGATGAACCTATATTTCTTAACAACTTAAGAGCATACGGGGAAATTGATTATAACAAAAAAGAAATAAACATAGACGAAACCCTGCAAGATGAACAAGGACAGTTTCAAACTTTTTTACATGAGATTATCCATGGAATAGTATATGACAGAGAGCTAGATTTAAAAAACGATGAAGAAGAAACAATAGTAGATCAGATTTCAAAAGGTTTATATCAAGTTATAAAAGATAACCCTGAGATATTTACTGAGAAGAAAGAAGAATAGCACCTTAACAGGTGTATTTTTTATATTTAAAATCGTCTTTTTAGTATTTATGACGTTAAACTGAAAGACCACACAAGGGCGAAACCTTGTAAAAAACCGTAAATTTGGAAGGAGAATGAAAATGACCTTAGAAGAAATTTTAAAAGCACAAGGATTGGCAGATGAACAAATTGCAGCAATTATGAGTTCTATGAAAGAAAATAAAATCTATACGACCAATGAAGAAAATATAGATATTCGTTATAACAAATTGAAGATTGAAAGAGATGATTTAAAAGAAAAACTTGAAACTGCAGATAACACCATAGCAGATTTAAAGAAAAATAATAAGGATAACGAAGAACTTCAAAAGACTATCAAAACTCATGAAACTACAATTGCTACAATGAAAAAGGATTATGAAGATAAAATTCGTGAAATGAATATCCAATCTGCAATCCGAAGCAAATTAACTGATACTAAGTATCCAGAGTTATTAGAAACTAAGTTCGATAAAACTAAGTTATCAGTAGCAGAAGATGGAACTGTATTAGGTATTGATGAACAATTAGCAGTTCTAAAAGAACAGTACAAAGATTTATTCGTACCAGTTATAAAGGGCAGAGATCCTAATAATATAGGTGGCAATCCTCCAGGAATAAAAAATCCTTGGAGCAAAGAACATTTCAATCTAACAGAGCAGGGCAAGATATTAAAAGAGGATCCAGAACTTGCTAAGCAATTAATGGCAAGCACAAACTAATAAAAGAAAAGGAGTTGTTAAATTATGACTACAAGAATAGCGGACGTAATTGTACCAGAGGTATTTAACCCATATACCGTTAAGCGTACAAATGAATTATCAGCATTATATCAATCTGGAATAGTTCAGCCAGTGGCTGAACTAGAAAGCAAATTAAACGAAGGTAATAGATACTTCAATATGCCTTTCTGGAATGATCTTACAGGAGAAGATGAATCCCTAGAAGATACGGAAGGCTGGGCATTAACGCCAGATAAAATAACATCAGGGCAAGACATGGCAACACAATTATTTAGAGGTAAAGCCTGGAGTACTACTGATTTATCTAAAACAATGTCAGGCGACGATCCAATGGCAGCAATAGGAAATTTAGTAGCTGGTTACTGGAATAGAAGAATGCAAGCAGCTTTAATTGCAACATTAAAGGGAGCATTCACAGCAATAGCAGAAACTCATATTAACAATATTGCTACTGAAGACGGAGCAAATGCAACAGATACAAATATAATCTCTGGTGCTGCAATCGTCGATACGATGTCTAAACTTGGAGATGCTCATGAAGTATTAACAGGTATTGTTATGCATAGTATAGTGTATTTCAACATGGTAAAACAAGGCTTGGTAGAAGACGTAAGAGACGAAACGGGTAGAGTGCTCTATAAGGCTTACTTAGGTAAGAGAATTATAATTGATGATGGCGTTCCAGTAGAAGCTGGTACTACTTCTGGTAAGAAATATACTACTTACCTATTTGGCAATGGTGCAATAGGATATGGGGAAGGTTCTCCAGAAGTTCCTACTGAAACAGATAGAGATACATTGGCTGGTGAAGACATCTTAATCAACAGGAAGCATTTTGTACTACATCCTAGAGGAATTAAGTTTACTAATAATACTGTTGCAAAAGTTGCACCTACTAATGCAGAATTAGCTTTAGCAGCTAACTGGGAGAAGGTATATGAAGATAAAGATATCCGTATGGTGGCAATGGTGACAAATGGATAAGAGGGGCTTTACTGCCTCTCTTTTCAAGGAGGGATAATATGTCGGTTACAGCATTTCAACGTAGGAGAAGAGAGCTAGCAAAACAAAGGAAGCTTGAAGAGAAGAAAAAGATTGAAGATGTAAAAAAAGTAGAAGACCAATTAGATGGATCAAATAAATTAGAGGACCTAAAAGTATCTCAGCTTAAAGAAATTGCTAAAGAAAAAGGTATTGAAGGTTATAGTAATATGAAAAAAGAAGAGTTAATCAAAGCTTTAACGGAAATAGAAAATTTTGAAAATGATGATCCGGTAAAAACTGATAATAAAAATAAAAAATTAGAGGGGGCTGAATAATATCAGCTCCCTTTTTAAAGGAGTTGATACAGTGCTTGCAGATGAATTAGTTGGTATAGTAAAATCAAACTTGAATATTGTAGATGATACTAAAGATTTGACTATAAAGGATGTAATTCAAGACGCATTAAACTATTGTAATTTAAAAGAGTTACCAATTGAATTAGAGCCATATGTTAGAAAAAAAGTCAAATCAATCATTGACTATGAAGCGGAAAACGGGACAACATCTGTATTTGACATTAAATCCATTAAAGAAGGAGATACATCTATTACCTACAATGTAGATGATAAAACCTCAAAGGAAACCATCTATGGTCTATCTGACAGAGATAAGAAAACATTACAACAGTTTAGGAGGACAAGAAAATGAAAAGTCCTTTTGAAGTGCTATGGAGAGATAGAATGGATATATATAGATGGTTTGAAGTAATAGAAAATGGAGTCACTAAAAACAGAGAAAAATTAATTCATGAAAATATTAGATGCCAATACAGCAAAGGTTCATTAGCTGATGCTGGGGAAGATGGAGTACCTACTTTAGTTAACTCATACACTTTATTTTGCAGTCTAGAAACAGATTTACAAGAAGGTGATAGGATTGTAGTAACTCAAAGAAATGGTAAAAAGGTAACACTTGATGTAGGTGAAGGTTTCCCATATACAAACCATATGGAGTTTAGAGTAAAAAGGACTGACACTATATGACAAGTAGTAACTATCGAAGGAATAAGGCTTTTATTGAACAATATAGGAAAGATCTTAAAGCAATGTTTGATGACATAAGAGATATAGATATAAAAGTGTTAAATAAGGCAGTGAATAAAGGTGTAAAGGTAGCTAAAGAGAATACTAACGTTGTATCTGGTTTTATGAGAAGGAGTTGGAGGGCTAACCCAGCAAAGAAAACTAAAAATGGTGCCGAAAAATCAATGGTTAACTCTGCAGACTACAGCTCGTACGTAAATTATGGCCATAGAATTGTAAACAAAAAAGGTGAAACTATAGGCTGGGTAAAAGGTCAATTTATGCTAGAAAAAGCTATAGGCAAGATAGATAAAGAATTGGTAAAAGAGTTTAAAAAAGAAGTTGAAAGGGTGAATAGAAAACATGATAAATAGTGTAAAGCGAGAAATAGTGAACAAATTACTTGTGTTATATCCAAATTATACAATTTATGATGAAGATATTCCTCAAAACTTCAAGAAACCATCTTTTCTAATCACCTTAATTGATCAAGATTACAGTAAAAGGCTTAACACTAAATTTAAAAGTTTACTTTCCTTTGATATAGCCTATTTCAGCAATAGTAGAACTACAGAAATTAAAGAGGATTGTTTAAGTGTTCAATTAAATTTATTTAGAGAATTTGATTTAATAGGAACTTACAGAGTTCTAAATAAGCAGGCTACAATAACAGATAATGTGCTGCATTTTACACTTGATATAAATTATTCAGAAATTAAAAAAGATTTAAGAATACTAATGCAGCAACAACAAACGAATACAAACATTTAAAGGAGTGAGAATATGGCAGGAACATGGACTAGTCAAAATAAAATATTACCTGGCGCTTATATTAATTTCTTAACCAATGCTCCACTATCCATAACAGTGGGTGATAGGGGCATTGTTGTTTTATTACAGGAAATGAGTGTAGGTTTAGCTGGCGATATTTACAGAGTTACAGCAACAGAAAATGAATATCCAGATGGTGTTACAAAAGCTGATAAGCTACTTGTAAACGAAGCTTTAAAAGGAGCAAAAACAGTATTAGTCTATAACTTAGGAGCTGCACATACAGAAGCAGAAATTACTGCTGCATTAGCTGCACTGAAAACAGAGATATTCAATATTATTTGTTATCCTTATGATGATGTAGCATATGAATCAAATAAACTTGCTATAGCTACATGGATTAATGCTATGAGAGAAACTGAAGGTGTTAAAATCCAAGGTGTATTAGCCAATTACGTAGCTGATGACGAAAGTATAATCAATGTAAGCCAAGGAGTTGAATTAGCAGATGGGACTGAATTAACTGCAGCTGAAGCTACTGCATGGGTAGCAGGAGTTACAGCAGGAGCAAATATAAATCAATCCAACACTGGAAGAAAATATGTAGGCGCAATTGATGTAGTACCTAGAATGACTAAGACTGAAATGGAAAATGCTATTACTGCTGGAGAATTTATATTCAAGGTTGATACTGCTCAAAATGTTACAGCAGTATACGACATCAACTCACTTACTACAGTAACAGTAGATAAAGGCAAACAGTTTACTAAGAATAGGGTTATTAGGACCATTGATGGTATCAACAACGACATTACAGTAATATTCGAGTCTAATTATGTTGGAAAAGTAAACAATAATGAAGATGGCAGATCCCTTCTCAGGGCTACACTAATTGAGTACTTCAATGAATTACAGAGAATGAATGCTATACAAAACTTTGAACCTGAAGATGTTACGGTTAATCCTGGAACTGATACAGATGCAGTTGTCATTGATTGTTACATCCAACCAGTAGATAGTGTTGAAAAGATATATATTACAGTTAATTTATCCTAGGAAAGGAGGTTATAGTAGATGGATACTATGAGATTACAAGACACATTATCTAGCCATGAAGGAAAGGCTTATGCAACAATAGATGGTTCTAATAGAGAACTGTTTGAATTGTCTGCTTTGAGTGCTAGCATTAATTTAGTTACAATTGCTAAAAGGATGTTGGGGACAAGAATGACACAACACAAAGTAGTTGGGGCTGAGGGTACTGGTTCTATGACTATGCACTTTGCTAATTCCGATATGTTAAGGCAGACCTTAAATTATTTAAAAACTGGCAGATATAGAGGATTAACATTACAAGTTATGAATGATGATCCAGCATCCACTATTGGAAAACAAGAGGTAGTGCTAACTAATGTGATTCCTACTACAATACCTGTTGCATATTTAGATGATAGTTCAGACGACCCAATTACTTTTGATACAGATATTACATTCGATGGTATTGAGGGATTGAGTTTCTTTAACTTGCCAGATAGTTTATAATATTATGGTAAATGATACCACCCTTTGATATAATGACATTAAAATCATTAATTGAGGGGTGGTAAGATGAAAAAGGTTATATTAGTTATATTATTAGTTTTTTCCATTTTATTAATTGGGTGCGAAAGTCAAGATAATGGTGCCGATGCAGACGTTCTAAGTCAAGATAAAAATTATATTGATGAAGATTCGATTTATATCGATGTTAATCAATTTTCAAGAATATCTTCTAAAGAGCTTATTGAGATAATGGGGGAACCAAATTCAAAAGATGATTGGAATAATTTAACAGATAGGGGAGAGTTTCTAATTGAAATTTATAACTATGACGGTTATGCCTTTTTCATTGCAGATGACTCCGTAGTCAGAATGAATATTTATTCTGAAAAATACTACGATTTTGATGGAAAGGGAATTGAATTTTCTTCTGAAGAAAGTATTTTCCATATGTTAAACATCCCAGTAGATTATGACAGAATAAAAAGAACTGAAAATACAGGATATGCTCTGAGATATAGCCCTGTATCAGACAAAGTGGCAGAAATTTGGTGTATCGGCATCGATGAAGAAGAAAGTTCAATAGAAGAAATAAAAGTAACCTTTAATTTAAATTATTTCTAATCAAAGTTCTACAAAGTAATTAATACACAAAATAAGCATAGGCTTAAAAGCACTTACTAAAGTAAGTGCTTTAATTTTATGTAAAAAAAGGAGAGATGAAGTATGAGTTCATTAAGTGCATTTTTGAATCCAATAAAAGCAGAAAATAAGGAGGTAGTAATATCAAATAGATTTGTTGAAGGTGGCAAGCCAGTGCCTTTTGTAATTAAACCTATTTCACAAGAAGAGAATAAAAAGTTAATAAAAAAATTTACAACAAAAGATAAAAAAACAGGAGTTCAATCTTTTGATAGGCCTGAGTATATAGCACAATTGACAGCTGATGCTGTTGTGTTTCCTGATTTAACCAATGCCGAATTACAAAAAGCTTATGGAGTACTAGGGGCTTCCAATTTATTACAAAAGATGTTATATGCGGGAGAATACGCTGAGCTTGTTGAAGCAATACAGGAGCTAAGTGGTTTTGATGAAGATATAAATGATGATATTGAAGAAGTAAAAAACGAATAAGGCAAGGTGACCCAGAGTTTAATTTGGCTCACTTTGCCTTACAAAAATTAAGAATAAGACCAAAAGTACTATCAGGGGAATGCACTATTAATGATCCAATAGATGATAAAGAAAGGGCTTTCATATATGGGAGTATCTTAACTAGAGTAGAAAATGAAAAGAAAAAAACATCTAGAATTAAACATTTTACTCCACGTAAGAGAAGAAATAGAAAGAGGTGATATGTATCACTACTTTAAAATCAATGTTTAAACTTTATGATGGTTACACAAGGACTATTGATAAAATTAATAAAAAGACTGATGAAGCCTTCGATAAAATATTGAAAGCTAGTGGAGCTACTGATAAATTTAATAATGAATTAGACCAAACTGGAACTAGTGCTAATAAAGCAAGTGGGGGTTTAGGTAAGTTAATTAGTGCTGCAGCTCTATTGGCCGGGGCAGTTAAAGGTATGAATATTGCTGATGAATTTATCAACACTGCAGCAAGATTAGATTTAATTAATGATGGGCTGCAAACTCAATTAGAATTACAGAATAGAATCTTTGCTGCAGCTGATAGGTCAAGAGGTCTATATTCTGAAATGGCAAGTGCTGTAGGCAAAATGGGGTTATTGGCTAGTGACGCATTTACTTCTAATGATGAATTGATAGCATTTACTGAGTTGGTACAAAAGAGTTTTAAAGTTGGTGGGGCTGACACGTCAGAGCAAATGGGGGCAATGAGGCAATTAAGTCAAGCAATGGCAAGTGGTAGATTACAAGGTGATGAGTTAGTATCTATAATGGAGAATGCTCCAATGATTTATAATGCAATTGCAAAATACATGGATCTATCTAAAGGCGAATTGAAGAAGTTATCTTCCGAAGGTGCAATTACATCTGATATTATTAAGAATGCTATGTTTATGGCGGGGGATGAAATCAATGAAATGTTTGCAAGCATGCCAATGACTTTTGGGGATACATGGAACAAAATAAAGAATGGGGCATTAAAAGCCTTTGCTCCAATTATAGAAAAGTCAAATGAGTTAATTAACTCCGAAGGTGTGCAACGGTCTATTAATACTACTTTAGGTGGTATTAATTTATTAGCCACTGGAATTGGCTGGATGTTGGATATAACTACAGAATATTGGGATTTTGTTGGACCTGTCCTAGCTGCTATAGGTGGTTGGATGTTATCAAATATAATAGCTAAATTATGGGGTATGATTACTCCATTAGTTCTACAAGGTGGGCTTTGGGGTATGATAACTAGCCCTATATTTTTAGTGGTATTGGCTATAGGGCTAGTTATGGCTGCGTTAAATGCAGTTGGTGTTACCACAGAGCAAGTATTTGGGTTTATTGGTGGCTCTATCGGGTGGTTAATAGGTGCATTAGAAAATGCGGGTAGAGCTATACAGAATTCATTTATATCCATAATGGGAGTAATCGAAACGGTAGTTCTAGGGGCTATCAATCTTGTTTTAAAAGGTGTTAATAAGATTATAGCAGCATTAAATAAAATTCCAGGGGTAGACTTAGGAACTGTTGGTGAATTAAATAGTTACTGGGGAAATAAGGAATTGATTGATTATGTAGATCTTTCAGATATGTATAATAAAGGTTCTAATATTGGTAAGAATATTTATAATGGTGGAAAAGATAAACTTAGCAGCTTAACTAACCCTTTTAAAGATTTTGGTACTCAAACTAATCCACTAACAATTCAAGGAATTGGATCTGGTGGGAAAGTAGAAGTAGATATGTCCAATGAAGATTTACAGTATCTAAGAGATATTGCTGAAAGAGAATATATTAATAAATTTAGTACAGCAACTCTTGCGCCTAACATTGAAATAACTTTTGGGGATGTTCATGAAACAGCGGATGTGGACAAGGTCCATGGCAGAATTAAGAAGATACTCCAAGAAGAAATAGCAATTGCTGCAGAGGGGGTCTATTAATATGAGTAAATACGCGATATTCTTTGATTATAAAAATAAGACATATAAGCTCCCTACTAATCCAGAGGAATTAGAAAAATCAAGTGTTCAGGCTATAGAAAAATATGAAATATTAAAGCTTGGGCAAATAGCAATCCCTACTCATATGGAATTAAAAGAATATAGTTTTGAATGTGAATTTCCTCATTACCCTACTCATTATATTGAGACTCCTAGTCAATTTAAGGGAGCAGATTTTTATATAAACTTATTCAAGGAGTGGAGAAGTAAGCTTGTCCCAGTTAGATTTATTGCTAGTAATGGGATAGGTGATGATATAAATACCTTAATATTGATTGAGGAATTAAGCATAATTGAAAAGGCTGGGGAAGAGGGAGATAAGTACATTAGTTTTAAATTATTAGAATATAGGCCTTATGGTAAAAAGTCTGTAGTAATTAAGGAAGCTAAACCAAGTACTCCTAACACCAAGGTTGCAACAACAAAACCTGTTGAACCTCAGCAAACAAACCCTAAAAGTACTGGTTATCATGTAGTAATAAAAGGTGATACCCTATGGGCCATTGCTAAAAAATATTATGGAAATGGATCACTATATACTAAAGTCTTTAATGCAAACAAAGATAAAATTAAGAATCCGAACCTTATTTATCCAGGACAAAATTTGGTGATACCATAATGGAATTTTTAGTCGAAGTTGATAATAAAATATGTGAAATCAGTGAGCTTGTGAAGTCCATATCATATACTGATAAGCTGAATAATGCATGTAGCAAGCTTGAATTCTCTTATATAGATGATGATGTAAAAATAAGAAATGGTAGTGTTTCAAGATTTAAATACAATAATGAAGAGATATTCTATGGCTATGTATTTAAACATGGTCAGAACAAGAAAAAGGAGTTAACAGTTACTGCGTATGATCAGCTTAGATATTGTAAGGCAAAAGATACGATAGTAGTAAAAAATGATACAATAACTACTTTAGCAAACAAAATGTGTAATTATTTCAATCTAAGAAAAGGGAAATTGACTGATACTCAATATAAGCTCCCTACAAGCGTGCAAGATGATAAAACTTGGCTAGATATTATGTATAATGCTATAAGTGACACATTAATGAATAAGGCTAAATGGTACTGCTTAAGGGATGAATTCGGCAGTATTGCCATTAGAGATTTAGAGGATTTAAAGCTTGATTTAGTACTAGGTGATGAAAGTCTCTGCTATGACTATGAGTATGAAAAATCAATTGATGACAACTTCTACAATGTAATAAAGCTTGTAAGCGACAATGAAACTACAGGAAAAAGAGATGTATATATTGCTAAAGATAGCAGTTCTATTAATAGATATGGATTACTACAGTATTTTGAGGTGCTAGACAAGAATGGCAATCCATCACAGATAAAGAATAAAACTGATATGTTATTAAGCCTTTACAATAGAGAAGTTGAAACGCTAACACTTAATTGTCTAGGCGACAGTAGGGTAAGAGCTGGCAGCAGTTTTTATGGCCAAATAGAAGACATAGAACTTGATAGAAGGCTTATTGTTAAATCAGTTACTCATGAGTTTCTACCTACTCATACTATGAGTTTAGAGGTGATGATATGATAGATGAAATAAAAATAATAGTTCGGAACTATCTAAATAATATTAAACTTACAAGGTTAATATTAGGGACTGTAGTAGCTGACGGAATAAAGATAAGTGATAAATTGACAGTACCTTTAGAGTTAATAAAAGGAAATATGAAAAAACATATCTCAACTGGAGATAAAGTAAGGTTAATTAGAAATCATGGTGGACAAGAGTATTATATTGTTGAAATAATAGGTAAAGAATTTGTCGCTAAAGGAAGTACAATCAAATTGTCTATAGATGGAGTCACTAGATCCTATAAAGTAGAGGATGTGATTAAATGATACCTAATAGCGAAATAGATGTTGATTTAGAGGTTACAGAGGACATAGAAACAAGCAAGACATACAAACTATTAGAGAACAAAATACAAGGTTTTACAGATGAATTAGATGCATTAAAACAAGCTATATATAAGGTGCTAAACACTGAAAAGTATGAGTACCCGATATATAGCTTTTCTTATGGGATTGAATTGGAGAGTCTTGTAGGCAAGGGCCCAATCTATGTAAGAATTGAATTAAAAAGAAGAATCCAGGAATGCTTACTACAAGATGAAAGAATTACAAGTGTAGATAATTTTAATTTTGATATTACTGGGGATGAAATGCTATGTACTTTTGATGTAACTAGCATCTATGGACAGTTAAGCATCTCTCAGGAGGTGAATTTATAGTGTTTGAAAATATGACATATGAAAATATACTATCTGATATGTTAAGCAGAGTAACAAGTGACATAGATAAGAGAGAAGGATCTATAATCTATGATGCACTAGCTCCAGCTGCATATAAATTAGCTGAAACTTATTTTATGCTAAATCATTTTATTGATTTAGTATCTGGAGATACTGCAGTAGGAGAATACCTAGATAGAGTGGTTGCAGATTATGGGATTACTAGAAAACCTTCCACCTATGCAATAAGGCAAGTAGAAACTACAGGACCTATGAATATAGGCACTAGATGGGGATTGAACGATACAACATATATTATCACTGAGATGCTGTCAACTAATATCTACAGTGCTAAATGTGAACAACTGGGGACTGCAGGAAATCAATATAGCGGTACTCTTGAAAATATCGATAATGTAAGTGGTGTAACTGCAACATTGACAGATATAATCACTCCAGGAGCTGATGAAGAAACAGATGATAATCTTAGAGCTAGATTCTATACTCAGATACAAGCCCCTAGTACAAGTGGAAATGCTGATAATTATATTAAATGGGCCTTGGAAGTACCTGGTGTTGGGGATGCGAAAGTATTTCCATTATGGAATGGCAACGGTACTGTAAAGGTACTCGTAGTAGATAGTAATATGGAAATAGATGAGACTTTGGAGCAAAAGGTATATAACTATATTGAAACTGTAAGACCTATAGGTGCTACTGTAACAGTTGATAGTCCTATAGGAAAAGCTATAGATGTAAGTGCTAATATATTTTTAGATGGCTCTAAAACATTATTAGAGATTCAGTCCGCTTTTACAACCGCATTTACTGCTTACCTTAAAGAAACCGTATTTGAGACTTATAGCGTAAGTTATGCAAGAATAGGAAGTATTCTATTATCTACTCCAGGAATTTCAGATTACACAAACTTACTTGTAAATGGTAGTAATGCAAATATTGTAATAGGGGATGCTGAAATGCCTATTGTTGGAACAGTAGAATTAAGTGAGGTGGTATAGTTGGACCTTATAACTTTACTACCTGATTATTATAAAGGCAATTTAACAATGGAAGAACTCCAGAGTATTTTAAACACAGATATAAATACTCTAGCAAATAAATTTGATGAAACAATAGATCAATGCTTTGTGAATACTGCTACATCTATTCTAAGTAGGTATGAAGAAATCTATGGGATAAAAGTTGATGTAAGTAAATCTGATGAATTTAGGCGTGAAAGAATTAGAGCTAAAATAAGAGGAATAGGTACGGTAACAAAGCAAATGATACAAGATGTTGCAGCTTCATACTCAAATGGAGAGGTTGAGGTTATAGAAGATAATGCTAACTACAAATTTATTATTAAGTTTGTAGGGGTAAAAGGTATACCTGCGAATATGGTAGACCTAAAATTGACTATAGATGAAATAAAACCAGCTCATCTTGCTTTTGAATTTGAATATACCTGGATAACATGGGATGAATTCGAAACATATAACAAGTCTTGGGATGAATGGGACCTATTAAATCTTACTTGGGATGAATTTGAAATATATAGAGAGGTGATATAATGCCTAGTGAAATTAAAACACCTAATATTGGGTTAAACCAGTGGCAGGGTAATGAATATCCTAAAAGGCAGGATTTTGTTGATGATAATTTGAAAATTGATACAGAAATAGGCAATCTAAAGAATATAGCACATGGAGCTGTAACAGACATAACAGATCTCAAAGCTATAGATACTACAAACATGCCTGATAATATAACGATAATAGTTAAAACTTTAGGTTTTTATAGGTTTGATAGTGCTAGCGTATTAACTCCAGACGATAAAGCAGTGGTCCAGCCTACTGTTGGAGTGGGAAGATGGATAAATGATTTAGCTGTACATCAGGCAGAAACTACGCAACAAGCACATTTAGCAAAAAATATAGGAGTTGAAGATGTAGACAATAATTTTGTAGCAACAGATGTAGAAGGAGCATTAGATGAGCTTTTTCAATCTGGGCTTGATGGGAAAAACCTCTTAGAGACCTCTATCAAGTCCAAAGGTGGAACGGTCTCTAAGGCTGGTGAAGTTGCAACATTTAATGAGCTGGACACAGGTATTAAATCTATCGAAACAGATAAAACAGGAGACGCTACAGCAGTGGCAAATGATATTAGGGTAGGTAAGACCGCTTATGCTAGAGGTGTAAAATTATTAGGGGATATGCCTGACAATGGAGACCAATCTGAAACATTAACTATAACTGGAAGTAAAAAGCCAACAATAAACATTCCTGCTGGATATACAACTGGAGGGGCTATTACCGCGCAATTGAGTAGTACATTGGCTTCGCTAATTTTAGAAGGTAATATTATTGGAGGGGTTACTGGAACGCTAGTACGAGGCAAGAAATGGGCAAGTGGTTCTTCCACAGTGTCATCTGATAAACGTAGTTTTGTTTCATCAACTGGCGGGATTACTATTTACGAATATGTTGCAATTTCTGATTTGAGTTTTGCCCCAACTATAATAATTTGCACAACAATAGACAATAATAAAATAACATTTTATATGATGGATGGGTTTCTTGAATATAATGCAACGATTGTCAAGGCGATTCAGGTAATTGCTATCGATACTAAACTTGTATACAATTTAGTAAGTGAAAATACTTCATATCCTATTTATGATTCTGGGGTGTTTTATATACCTTTCTCGAAATATGGGAATATTGACCCTATGGATGTAATATGGACAGCTTATGAATAAATAAAAGGAGGTATTTATATGCAAATAGGGAATAGAATTATATTCGACCAAGATGGGAAAATAATTTACCAGCTTGGTGAAATGGAAGGCAATGTTCTGCCTAGAAAAGAAATTACAAAGTTAGATTATATAGACTTGGAATATGAACAAATTGATTATTCAAAGCATAGAATAATTGCTATTGACACAGAAACAAGGCAACCCATATTAGAGGAAGTAATCAGAGAAAAAACGCAAGAAGAATATATACAAGAATTAGAAAATCAGATACTTCTATTAGAAGATGAGAAGTTAGGAGGAGGAATTTTATGATGGTAAATCAAGTAGTAGTGAAAATTGCTTCAGAAAGAATTATGAATGGAGGAATTAATCCTAAGACTGGAGAAATCTATAAACTAGATGATGTAACAAATACAGAATATAGACAAGCAATAGAGGATTATATATTATTGAATACCGAAGGAGTTTAAGACGCAGTAGGGATATATTGTGCAACTAACTAACACCTAGGAGGGTGTATTTTTTATGCCCTCCTTCAATATATGGAGGTGCGGAATGAATGATGAAGTAATAAAAGTAAAAGTAAAAGAACACGACGATCTTCTCAAAGAACATGGGAAAAGGCTTGACAAAATAGAGCAAGATGGTGCTGAGTTCCGTGTTCATATCAAAAATCTGTGTTCAAAAATTGATGAATTAACGGGGTGGATAAAAGCCCTTGTAATTGCTATCTTAGGCACATTTGCTGGATTTTTCATTTGGTATATTCAAAATATTGGGAGGTGAGAGGATGAGTAAGGCTTGTTTTGATTATGGCCATGGTGGCAAAGATCCAGGAGCGGTCGGCAATGGATTAAGAGAAAAGGATCTAACATTGGCTATAGGTAAGAAAGTTAAAGCAATAGTAGAAAAACATGGGGTAAAAGTAGTTGAAACTAGGAGTAATGATAAGTATTTAAGTTTGACAGAAAGGGCTAATATATCCAATCGAAACAATGTAGATATATTTGTTTCCTTCCACATTAATAGTGCCACAAACGTAAATGCTAGAGGTTTTGAAATATGGACTACTGTAGGTCAAACGCAAGGTGATATAATAGCAACAGCGATAGGCAAACAACTAATGGAAGACTTCCCTCATGTGCCATTTAGGACAGATTATAGTGATGGAGATTTAGATAAGGAGAGAAACTTTACTGTAATTGCAAAAACTAAAGCACCAGCTTGTTTAATTGAAATAGGGTTTATTATAAACAAAATAGATGCACAGATGCTAAAGACAGAGCAGGACAAAATAGCTGAATCTATATCTAAAGGAATATTGAAATATTTAGGTATAGCATATGATAAAAATAAAGTAAAAGTAAGAATAAAAGGTAAGTTATATCATTTTGATGGGGTTAAACAAGATAATACAAACTATGTAGCAATTAGACAGGTAGCAGAAGCTCTAGGATATAAAGTGGATTGGGATAACACTAAAAAAGAAGTCTTAATTAATTTAAGGAAGTGAAATAATGAAATTTTCTAAGTGGATAGTCCTGTTAGTGATAATTTTAAATGTAGTATTTACAGTAGGAACCTTATATGTATTTCTTAGAGTAGGTAGCGAACCAACAACATTAATAGCAGCATGGTTTGCTTTTACTACTGGAGAACTATGGATGCTATCTAGCATAAGGAAAAAAGAAATAAAGGAGGAAGATGATGAATATTGATATATTTATAAAGGTTATTATTCCGTTATTAGGTGCTATTTTAACTTATTTAATAGTGCCTTTAGTTTTGCAGAAAACCACAAAACAGCAAAGAGAAAATATTTATTTCTGGGTAAAAGTAGCAGTATCAGCAGCGGAAATGATTTATAAAGAAAAAGGACAAGGAAAGCTTAAAAAAGAATATGTAGTAGATTTTCTAGTATCTAAGGGAATAAACATAACTATACAGGAATTAGATGTATTGATTGAAGCTGCAGTAAAAGAATTGAATTTAGCACAGAAGGCTTTGGAGTGACTTGGGTGGCTTTATCGTTTAGACCAGAGTTAAAGCTACCCTTTTTGTAAAAAGAAAAAAGAGCATCTTAAATAGATGCTCTTTTCCTGGGGTTTAAATACCGGCTACAATGATATTCTCCGATCATACTTAGAAATTTTCACGAATTTGTTTTTTACCACAGTTTAATTCCCCCTTTTTCTAAATTATAGTAAGTGATCAGCTTACCTATGATTTAGAAAGGAAACATTGACTAGACAAGTCTTTATAATAGTGCGTTCCTAGTAATTAAATATTAACATTTAGTCGTGCTAAAGTCAAGAAATGCGAACAATATTTTACCAATAGCTTAACCACGCAAGCGAACAACACTCCAACTAATAATAATTATCCACCTGTTACAAGCACGCAGGACTTTATATTGGAATAACTTGATCAGGTTATTTGTAACATGGCACCAATTATTTCTCAAATTGTATATATTGTTGCTTTTGTGGTTAAACTACTAGTGCTTTGGCTTTATATTACCCTGCTACTTCTATTATTTTTAACACTAACATTGCTAGGTATATAGCAAATGTCAATGCTAGGAATATGACACTAATTACTTCATGACTTGTCATTGGCATTTTCCTTTCTGACTACGTGCCCCATGGGTATAGGGATATTATACCATATATAATAGTTAAATTAGTAGTAAATTCCGACAATTGTTTTAGCACATCATAAGCCAGGATTAAGTTCCTGGTCTTTTTTTATTTCACTAAATAGTATAGAATTATAGGCGATAATAAATTTAGGAGGCGCATATGAAAAAAGAGGTTATCATTAATATAAAAAAAGTAAATATAATATGTATAATTTTATTTTTCACTTCATTTGCATTGTTAGCTATTTTTCAAATATCACTGCATACTGAGTATTATTTTAAACCAAGCTGGATAGCATTAGTATATATAATTTTAGTTATACCAGCACATGAAGGACTACATGCGATAGGATTTATGTTATTATCTAAGGCTCCAAAGGTCAATATAAAATTTGGATTACATAAAAAATATTTCATGCCTTACTGCCACTGTAGCAATTTTGAAAATACAAAATTCGGGTATATAAGTTCTATGCTATTACCAAATATAATTCTAACAATTATTACAATTGCAATTATATTTTTTACAAGTAACATTTACTGGAGCTTAGTATCATCTTTCGTAGTTTCATCTGGAGCCGGTGATTATTATATGGCTTATTTAGTGCTAAAGTATCCAAATACTGAAAGATTTATAGACCATCCGACGGAGCCTGGTTTTTACGTGATTGAGTAGAAAAAACGACCTTCTAAAACCGTTTTTAAGGGATTTTAAAAGCTTGATTAATGCAATAGGTATATAAAACTTATAAAAGCAGATAGCAGGCCGCTAATAGGCTATAACCAAATTTACTTATAATTGCATAAATATTTTGAATATTCTTTGAGAAAGTGGTATTATATCTATTGTGGAAGGAGTGACTTTAAAAGAAAAATTATCCCCATACTCAATAAGTATGGAGAATTGTAAAAAAGTTTCTTCCTATTATATATAGTTATTTTTTATCGTAGCCTATTTTGTTATAGATAATTTTTAATGTATCAGGATTTGAAATTTTATTGCTTTCATAATCCTTGATGGTGCTTTGATGGAGTCCACACTTTTTAGCTAGCTGCCTTTGGGATAATCCAGAGTTCATCCTATATTTATATATTATTTCTGCAGGACTACTTTCAGGCCACGAGTCAGTACCAAGCAAGTATGCATTTGTGGTTTCTAAAGCTTGACATATTTTGTTCAGAGTAGTAACATTAGGAGTTGTTCGACTTTTTTCAATATTACTAATCGTTTCTGAAGACAGGTTGCATAATTTGGCTAAATCCTTTATAGTTATATTGTTTGAGACTCTAAGTTTATGGACACGCTCCCCCAGAGTGTTTTCTGGAAGAGTTTCTACATTATATATAGGACACTCTATAGTTAAGGTTTTGCTTTTTGCTAATGAACCCATGCCCGTGTGGTTATTATGGAGACCCTTATCATGAGTGTACTTGCTCTCAAAACAATATAGATAGATACCTAGCCAAATTGAGCAATCCTTTGTTGGATAGGATAGATATCCATATTGAAGTGTTACCAGTGGATTATAAGGATTTAAAGGATGAAATAATATTAGAAACATCAGAAGATATTAGAGCCAGAGTCAATAAATCTAGAGAATTTCAACTAGAAAGGTATAAAAAGAGCAATATATATAGTAATTCTCAGTTAAGTCCGAAAGATATAAAGAAATACTGTAAACTAAATAAGGGAGCAGAAAAAATATTAAGGGAAGCTTTTAAAAAGTATAGATTTAGTGCAAGAACATATAATAAAGTGTTAAAGGTGAGTAGAACTATAGCTGATTTAGATGGAGAGGATTCTATACTTGAAAAGCATATATTGGAAGCTGTAAGATATAGAAGTTTAGATAATAAGTACTGGGGGTAACTTAGTATGAGAGAAATCTCCAATAGAGATGTTTTAATATGGTTAAATAGCTTAAATATTGGCAATAAAACTATTGAAAAAATAATGGAGCAAGTCCCTCAATTAGTAGATTTATGGGAATCATCTTCTCATAATATACAGGGATTGAGAAATATTAAAGCTGAAATTAAAGAAAAGATAATATCTAACCGTAGTAAGGATTATTTAAATAGATTATTCAATCTTATTGAAAAACAAAATATAGATGTAATAACTATTTTTGATAAAGATTATCCTAAGAGATTACACTATATATACGATAATCCTAAGGTCTTATATATAAAAGGAAATATTATTGAAGAAGATAATCTTTCTATTGCTATAGTAGGTTCTAGAAAAGCTACTTCCTATGGGAAATGGGCTACAGAAAAATTTGTTGAAGAATTGGTAAAGCTAGATGTTACTATAGTTAGCGGCTTAGCTTTAGGTATAGATAGCATAGCACATAAAAAAGCTTTAGAGGAAAATGGCAGAACTATTGGAGTACTAGGGAATGGATTGGACATAGTTTATCCCAAAAAGAATAAGGATATATATGAAGTAATTTCTAAGAAAGGCGCTTTAATCTCTGAATACTTTTTAGGAGTACCGCCTTTAGCCTATAATTTTCCTCAAAGGAATCGAATTATTAGTGGTTTATCTTTGGGGGTAATTGTTGTAGAGGCTAAGGAAAAAAGCGGTTCATTAATAACTGCCCATCATGCCTTAGAACAAGGGAAAGAAGTGTTTGCTCTACCTGGTAATATCAATAGTATTTTTAGTAGAGGAACAAATAAGCTAATAAAAGACGGGGCTAAATTAATAATGGATATTGATGATATAATCGAAGAAGTATATGAGCTTCAAGCAAAAGTAAAAATAAAGAAAGAAGAAGGTATAGATTATTCTCAATTTAGTCCTCTGGAGATAAAGGTCTTAGAAGTTATAAAAGAAGGTCCTATACATTCTGATAGTATAGCATTGAATACGGGATTAGATATATCCACTGTCAATAGCATTCTAACTATTTTAGAACTAAAAGGGACTATTAATGAGATGACGGGTAGAATATTTACCTTATCTTAATTTATATGGTTAATCGGAGGTGCAATCATTGCAAAAGAATT
Organism: Clostridium sp. Cult2; assembly: GCF_021655075.1. GTDB lineage: Bacteria > Bacillota > Clostridia > Tissierellales > Tepidimicrobiaceae > Schnuerera. The sequence goes on along the minus strand of NZ_PPXX01000102.1, from coordinate 22,501 downwards.
TAGTTATAGTTGAATCGCCTGCAAAAGCAAAAACAATTAGAAAGTTTTTAGGTAAAAATTACAATGTAAAAGCTTCTGTAGGCCATGTAAGAGATTTGCCTAAAAGCAGTTTGGGTATTGATATAGAGAAAAATTTTCAACCAAAATATATAACCATAAGGGGTAAAGGACCCGTGGTACAAGAGTTGAAAAACGAGGCAAAAAAATCTGATAAAATTTATTTGGCAACAGACCCAGATAGAGAAGGTGAAGCTATATCATGGCATTTGGCCCATATTTTAGGTATTAAAGAGGATGAATATGTAAGAGTTGAGTTTAATGAAATTACGAAGGATGCTATATTAAATGCTATGAAGAAACCTAGACCTATAGATAAAAACTTAGTAGATGCGCAACAAGCAAGAAGAATATTAGATAGGTTGGTAGGTTATAAAATAAGTCCATTACTTTGGAGAAAGATAAAAAAAGGATTAAGTGCAGGTAGAGTTCAATCTGTTACTGTTAAATTGATATGTGATAGGGAAAAGGAAATTGAAAATTTTGTACCTAAAGAATATTGGAGTATCAAAGCTTTATTGGAAAAAGATGATATTCCTTTTGAAGCTAATTTCTATGGAATATTTAAAGATGGTAAAGAAAAGAAAATTGAACTTTCTAATAAAGAAGAAGTTGATGAGATATTAAAAACTATCGATAAGGATAATTTTGTTGTAAAAGAAGTTAAAAAAGGAACTAAAAAGAGAAATCCCTACGCACCTTATATTACTAGTACTTTACAGCAAGATGCTTCTAAGAAATTGGGTTTTTCTACTAGAAAAACCATGATGTTGGCACAGCAACTTTATGAGGGAATTGATATTAAAAAAGAGGGTACAGTTGGATTAATTACCTATATGAGAACTGACTCAACTAGGGTTTCAGAGGAAGCAGTAAAATTGACTAAATCATATATTATTGATAATTTTGGAAAAGCCTATAGTAATGGAGGTAAAACTTATATAAATAAGAGTAAGAAAGAAGCTCAAGATGCTCATGAAGGTATAAGACCAACCTCTGTTCTAAGAAGGCCTGAAGATGTAAAGAGCTCTTTAACAAAAGATCAATTTATCTTATATCAATTGATATGGAATAGGTTTGTGAGTTCACAAATGACTCCAGCTAGATATGATACTATTTCTGTTAAAATATTTTCTAATGACAATATATTCAGAGCTTCAGGTTCAAAGCTAAAGTTTGAAGGATTTTTAAAGGTATATAAGATTGAAGAAAATAAAGAGGACTCTGAGGAGATGCCAATTTTGGAAGAAGGGGAAATAGTAAAGGTAAATAAAATTGACCCTAATCAACATTTTACTCAGCCACCTGCCAGATATACTGAAGCTTCATTAATAAAAACTTTAGAAGAATTAGGGATAGGTAGACCAAGTACCTATTCACCAACTATTTCAACTATATTAAACAGAGAATATGTAAATCTAAATAATAAATCTTTTCTACCAACAGAATTAGGTATATTAGTAAATGATTTATTGGAAGAATATTTTAAAGATATTGTAGATGAAAAATTTACAGCTGAGTTAGAAGAAAAATTGGATGAAATAGCTGAGGGCAAATATTCTTGGAAATTAGTAGTGGAAGAATTCTATAAGGAATTTGCTAAGGTGTTAAAAATAGCAGAGGAAGAAATAGATAAAATAAAAATTGAAGATGAAGTTACCGATGAAGTTTGTGAAAAATGTGGCAGGAACATGGTAATAAAATATGGTAGATATGGGAAATTCTTAGCTTGTCCTGGATATCCAGAGTGTAAGAATACAAAACCTATATTAGATGAATTAGATGTTCCATGTCCTGAATGTGGTGGAAATATTGTAAGAAGAAGGTCTAAAAAAGGCAGAATGTTTTATGGGTGTAGTAATTTCCCGGACTGTACTTTTGTTTCTTGGGATGAACCTATAAAAGAAAAATGTCCTGATTGTGGTGGACCTATGGTAAAGAGAAAGACAAAAAAAGGGATATTAAAAAAATGTATGGATAAGAATTGTAATTATAGTAGAGTTGATAAGGAATAAATTTTTCTGTACATTTTGTTAATAATATAGTAATCTATAATATAGATGATTAAATATTCTGAAAATAGTGTTTGATATGTTCTGAAATTTTAGTGGGGTGTTGATTATGATGAATGGTACAACTATTGTAGCTGTTAAAAAGGATGATCAGATAGCAATTGCCGGTGATGGTCAAATAACTTTTGGAAATGCAACAATTATGAAAAATACTGCAAAAAAGGTTAGAAAAATATATGATGATAATGTTATAATTGGTTTTGCAGGTTCTGTAGCAGATGCTTTGACTTTAGCAGAAATATTGGAAGAAAAATTAGAACAATATAGTGGAAATTTAAAGAGGTCTGCTGTTGAACTAGCAAAAGATTGGAGAAGGGATAAGGTTTTAAGGCGGTTAGAGGCTTTACTAATTGCAGCAGATAAAGAGAATGTACTCCTTGTGTCAGGAAACGGTGAAGTAATAGAACCAGAAGGGGGAGTAATTGCTATTGGTTCTGGTGGAAACTTCGCTTTAGCTTCTGGCAAAGCTCTACTTAAGTATTCTAATTTAACTGCTGAAGAAATAGCAAAAGAGTCCATATTAATAGCTTCTTCTATTTGTGTTTATACTAATGATAAAATAACCGTTGAAGTGATTTAAGGAGGATGATATGATGAAAGAATTGACCCCTAAACAAATAGTTGAGGAATTGGATAAGTATATAATAGGTCAAAAGGAGGCAAAAAAAGCTGTAGCTATTGCATTACGAAATAGATATAGAAGGAGTTTACTTCCTGAAGGTTTTAAGGATGAAGTCAAGCCTAAGAACATTCTTATGATTGGCCCTACTGGGGTTGGGAAAACAGAAATCGCTAGACGGTTGTCAAAATTAGTGGATTTACCTTTTATTAAAGTAGAGGCTACAAAATTTACCGAGGTAGGATATGTAGGAAGAGATGTAGATTCTATGGTTAGAGATTTAGTTGAAGAATCTATTAGAATGGTAAAGACAAAGAAGATAGAGGAAGTATATGAAAAAAGTAAGAAATTAGCAGATGATAAGCTAATTGAACTTCTAATGCCTTTTCCTTCAAAGAAAAAAGGTATCAATCCATTAGAGATGATATTTGGAACTGTTGAGGAAAAAAATAATGAAGATGATACAATTGACAGTGAGAGGGAAATTATAATAAATAGGCGTAAAGAATTGAAAGAAAAATTAATAAAAGGTGAATTAGATGATAAAACCATTGAAATTGATGTAGAAGACAGTTATAATTCTACTGTAGAGTTGTTTAGTGGTCTAGGTATGGAAGAATACAATATAAATATGGGAGATATATTTGGAGATTTATTGCCTAAAAAAACCAAGAAAAAAAGAGTTACAATCAGAGAAGCTAGAAAAATTATTAATAATCAAGAAGCACAAAAGTTAATTGATATGGATGAAGTAATGGATTTGGCGATTAAAAAGGCTGAACAAAATGGAATGATTTTTATTGATGAAATTGACAAAATTGCAGGGAAGGATTATGGCGGTGGTCCAGATGTTTCTAGAGAAGGTGTTCAAAGGGATATATTGCCTATAATTGAGGGAACAACTGTTGTTACCAAGTATGGACCAGTTAAAACAGACCATATATTGTTTATTGCAGCGGGAGCATTCCATGTTTCAAAGGTAGGAGATTTAATACCAGAGATACAAGGTAGATTTCCTATTAGAGTTGAATTGGAAAATTTAACAGAGGAGAATTTTAAAGAAATTTTGACTAAGCCTAAAAATGCAATAACTAAGCAATATGAATATTTAATTAAAACTGAGGGCATAAATTTGGAGTTCACTGAAGAAGCTATAGGTGCTATTGCCAAAATGGCATTTGTTTCAAATGAGCAATCAGAAAATATTGGTGCTAGAAGGTTGCAAACCGTTATGGAAAAATTACTTGAAGATATTTCTTTTGAAGCACCTGATTTAGATACCTATGAAATAATTATAGATGAAGCGTATGTGAACAAAAAATTGATGGCTTATATACATGAAAAGGATATATCAAAATATATATTATAGAAGGAGGATATAGATGACTGAAAGTCTATTACAAAAAACAAGAAGACTAAATAAAACATTACAAAGCTCTGGGTCAAAACCTGTTTCATTTCAGGACCTTAGCAAAATACTTAGTGAAATATTAGATGCAAATGTATATATTGCTAGTAAAAAGGGACGAGTTTTAGGATATGAATTATCCACTGGTTTCGATTGTGATATTATTCAAACTGAAATTGTAAAAGAAAAAAGATTTCCTAAAAAATATAATGATGAACTGTTAAAGGTTTCAGAGACCAAAGAAAATGTAGAAGAAATAACTGAATGTGTATTTGACCAAGTATCAAATTGTGATTATCCAGATAAAATTACTACCATAATACCTATCAATAGTGGAGGAGAAAGGCTAGGAACTTTGGTATTAGCTAGATTTGGTCGATTGTTTACAGAAGATGATTTAGTATTATCCGAATACAGTGCAACTATAGTTGGAATGGAAATACTTAGATCTAAAGCAGAAGAGGTAGAGGAAGAATCAAGAAAAAGAGCTATGGTGCAAATGGCCATAGGTACTCTATCCTATTCAGAGTTAGAAGCAATGGAGCATATTTTTGAAGAATTAGATGGAGAAGAAGGGCTTCTAGTAGCCAGTAAGGTTGCAGATAGGGTAGGCATTACCAGATCTGTAATAGTTAATGCCTTACGAAAGTTTGAATCAGCTGGGGTTATTGAATCTAGATCCTTAGGGATGAAGGGAACCCATATTAAAATTTTGAATGACAAACTATTGGAAGAATTGGAAAAAATTAAAGATTAAAAAATTAAATTTAATAAAAAAAGTAGTGGATAATCCACTACTTTTTTTATTAAAATTGGGTCTAAAGACGCATTTATAGTAATACTTGAAATATCACTATAAAAATGTAGAATTATGATGTATTATATAAAATAGTAAAGAATATTACCTTTCTATTGTATAAATCTATGGACAATTGGCAAATAAGGTAAAATGTGGGCTTATTGTCTTGAAATTTAAAGAATTTTGTATTAATATTAAAAGTATGAGGTGATAACAATGTTTAACCGTTTATATAGTAATATTAATATATTTAATAAAGCATTAGATGGTTTCTGGCTAAGGGACAAAGCCATTAATAACAACATATCAAATGCCAATACTCCAAATTATAAAAGGCTTACGGTGAATTTTGAAGACCAATTAAAAGAGGCCTTAAAAAATCAAAAGACAAATCTAAATAGAACCCACAGCAATCATTTACCATATACAAAGAGGATAGATGAAATAGAACCTAGTATTAGTGTGGATAAAAAATATTCCTACAGGTTTGATAATAACAATGTAAATATTGATACGGAAATGGCGGATTTAGCGAAGAATACAATAATGTATAATGCCCTAATAAATCAAGTTATTGATGAGTTTGATAAGATTAAAAATGTAATTAACGAAGGGAGCAAGTAGGTATGGGTATTTTTGATTCAATTAACATTAGTGCTTCTGCCTTAACAGCAGAGAAGACTAGAATTGATATAATTAGCAAGAATATGGCAAATGTTAATACTACTAGGGCAACAGGAGGAATGCCCTATAGAAGACAGATGGTAGTATTTGAGGAAAACAAGAAAACACCATTTTCAGCTTATATGGACAAATATACAAATAAATTTACTGGTAATGGTGTAGCTATTAGTGAAATTGTAGAAGATAGTACTCCTTACAAATTAAAATATGAACCTGGACATCCTGATGCAGATGAGAATGGTTATGTCATGTTGCCAAATGTGGAAATGGTAAGTGAGATGGTAGATATGATAGATGCTCAAAGAGCTTATGAGGCAAACATTACTGCTTTAAATGGGACAAAGTCCATGTTGATGAAAGCATTGGAAATAGGTAGGAGGTAATTAAATGGAAATAAGGACTATTGGATGGAATAATAAAATAATTGAGAAAGAGGGACTAAATGAAGACATTAAATCTAATGTTAATAATCAATTTAGTCTATTTTTGAATAAAGTATTAGATAGAGTAAATGATTTGCAACTTGAGAATGACGAATATAAAAGGCTATTGATTACTGGAGATGTGGACAACCTTCATGATGTGACTATTGCCCAAGAAAAGGCCAACGTTTCGTTACAATTAACATTAAGTATAAGGAATAAAGTAGTTGAAGCCTATAGAGAAATAATGAGAATGCAGATATAGAAGAATAAGCTGTAAGAAATGAGGTGTTAAGGTGGGGGAAACAATACACCAAATGAGAAATCAATTAAATGAGTACTGGCAAAACCTGGACAAGAATAAAAGGATAAAGCTAATCATAATTGGCATTATTGCAATATTATCAATAATAATACTTTCAATAGTTTTTACTAGGACTAAATATGAAGTTCTTTATCAAGATTTATCTTTAAAGGACACTGCTCAGATAACAAAAAAGTTAGATGAGATGGGTGTAAAATGGAAAACTCCCGGTGATGATACTACAACTATATTGGTACCATCAGAAATGAAGAATAAGATAAAAATTGAACTTGCTGCCTATGGTCTACCTAAAGAAGGTTATGGCTTCATGGATGCATTTAACGATACTAACTGGACAATGACAGATTATGATAAAAAAGAAAGGTGGAAACTGGCTTTACAAAGTGAATTATCTTCAACTATTTCTGATATTGATGGAATTGAAAGTGCTACTGTGTACATAAACGAAAAAGAAGACTCTGGTTTTGTTTTAGAAGAAAACAAAAAGGAGACTACCGCTTCAGTATTTATTGAGAAAAGTGATAATAGGCCTCTAAAAGGAGAGACTGTTACTGCTATTCAAAACCTTGTAGCTGGTTCAATAAATATGAATCCTGAAAAAGTTCAAATCGTAGATAGTGAGGGAAGGTTGTTAACGGGAGAACAAGATGAGTCAGAAATTTTAATGACAGACCAATTTAATATAAAGAATAATTTAGAACTGAGAATAAATGATAGTATAAGAAATTTTTTAGAAAATATTTTTGGTGCTGAGAATGTGGACGTAAGATCTAGCGTGAAAATTAACTTTGACAGTGAAAGGACTACCATAGTAGAATTTAACCCTCCTATAGAGGGAAACGAAGAAGGCTTAATTAGGAGTATGGAGGAAATAGAAGAACATATGGTAGGAGGAGGAACAGGAGGAGTTCCAGGAGTAGAAGAAAACCCACCTGATTATACAATGGAAGATGATGAAAGTGAAAGATATGATAAAAGGAGTAGTACTATTAATTATGAATTGGACGAAATAAATAAAGAGATTAGAAAAGCTCCAGGTCAAGTTGAGGATATTACTGTAGCTGTCCTAATAAATAAGGATGTTTTAATAGACGGGGATTTTTCACAAGAAAAGGAAAGAGAAATTTCTGATTTAATATATGCAGCAACAGGATTAGATACTAGACAAGTTGCAGTAAAGGCTGAAAGCTTTAGAACCCATGAATTAGCTGATAGTGTAGAAGATGTTAAGACCTTTAACTGGTTAACTATTATATTAGCCCTAATAGCTGCTTCTTCTGTGGCAGGTTATATTGTATATAGAAGAAGAAAATCAAGAGAATTAGAAGAGCTAGAAGAATTAGAAAGCCAGATTGAAGATGTAAAATCCATAAGAGATGAAGTAGAGGATTTAGATTTTGAAACTGAAAAATCAAAGATAAAAACACAGATAGAGAAATTTGTGGATAGAAATCCTGATGCAGTAGCTCAGCTATTAAGAACTTGGTTAAATGAATAGGAGCGAATTGATATGATTAAGAGACAGTTTAATGGAAAAGAAAAGGCAGCAATATTATTGATATCATTAGGACCAGAAAAATCCGCTGAAATTTTTAAGCATTTAAATGAAGATGAAATCGAAGAGTTAACTTTACAAATAGCCAATATGCGTATGGTTTCTTCTGAAGAGAAACAACAGGTTTTGGATGATTTCTATCAAATCGCATTAGCTCAGGAATATATATCAGAAGGTGGAATAAATTATGCGAAAGAAGTTCTTGAAAGGGCTTTAGGTTCTGACAAAGCTGTTGATATCATAAATAAATTGACATCTTCACTCCATGTTAGACCATTTGAATTTATTAGAAAAGCTGATCCTAATCAATTATTAAATTATATACAAAACGAACATCCTCAGACTATAGCTCTAATTCTATCGTACTTACAGCCTCATCAATCTGCTCAGATACTTGCTAGTTTGACACCAGAAAAGCAAGGTGAAGTGACAATGAGGATTGCAACCATGGATAGAACATCTCCAGAGGTAATTAAGGAAATCGAAAAGGTATTGGAAACAAAATTTTCTGGGATGCTATCACAAGATTTTACATCTACTGGAGGTATTCAATCAGTTGTTGATATATTAAATTCAGCAGATAGGGGTACAGAGAAATTCATTATGGAAGAGTTGGATATGATGGATGCAGAGTTAAGCGAAGAAATCAGAAAGAGGATGTTTGTTTTTGAAGATATTGTATCCTTAGATAATAGGAGTATTCAAAGGGTTATTAGAGAAATTGACAATGCACAATGGGCAGTTGCCTTAAAGGGTGCTAGTGAAGAAGTAAAAGAAGTTATATTTACTAATATGAGTAAGAGACTAGTAGAGATGGTAAAAGAGGATATTGAGTTCATGGGTCCAGTTCGCATTAGGGATATAGAGGAAGCACAACAAGGTATTGTCAATATAATTAGAAAACTTGAAGAGGATGGAGAAATTATCACTCCTAGAGGAGGAGATGAAATTATTGTCTAATATCATTAAATCATCTAGAGTTATAGAAAGAAGTATTGTTTCTAGTGAAGATGTTGATGTAGAAAATATAGCTATAAAAGAAGAACTACTAGAGGAAGCTAAAGAAGAATATGAAGAGATAATATTAAAAGCTGAATATGAAGCCAGGGAAATAATTGATTCTGCCCATGAAGCATATGAAGAGAAATTAAATTTAGCTTATGAAAGGGCAAAGGAGATATTTAATAAATCTGAAAAGGAAGGCTATGATAAGGGTTTTAAATCAGGGGAAGAAGTAGGATATAGTAAAGGCTATGAAATAGGGTACGGAGAAGGGAAAAGAGAATCAGAAAGGCTGATAAAAGAAGCTCTAGATATTAAAGATGGCTATATACAAAAAAGAAATAGTATGTTGAAAGATTTAGAAGAAGACATTATCCAACTGGTTATAGCCATATATGAAAAAGTATTGTACCAAAGAGTAGAAGAAGATGAAGAACTTATAGTTTCTTTAGTTTTGAATGGAATAGATAATTTGGAAATATCGGAAAAGCTAACTATTATTGTGTCTAAAGAGGATTATGGCATGGTAGAAAAATCTAAAGATATAATATTGGCAAAGGCTAGTTTAATAGATGAATTAGACATTAGAATAAATAGTAGCATGGTAAAAGGAGATTGCATACTGGAAACCTCTAAAGGAAGTGTAGATGTTAGTATGAATAATCAATTAGATGAAGTAAAGGATTTATTAATATCAATTTTAAGTAATGAGTGATAGATATGGTAGATAGTGTTAATGTTAAGAAATACATTAAAATGGTAAATGAAAAAAGATTTATTAAATATACAGGCAAGATAACTAAAGTTACTGGTTTAACTATAGAATCCAATGGACCTATAGCTACAATTGGAGAACTGTGCTACATATATCCTTACCATAAAGATGAACCTATAATAGCTGAAGTAGTTGGTTTTAAAGATGATAAAATACTATTAATGCCTTTAGGGAACATGGAGGGCATCGCCTCTGGTAGCAAGGTAATAGCAAGTGGAAAGACTTTAAGGGTAAATGTAGGCGAAGAGTTAATAGGCAGGATATTAGATGGTTTAGGTAATCCTATAGACGGGAAAGGACCAATTAAAACTCAGAAGACCTATGCCGTATCAAATTCTCCCCCTAACCCCCTGGATAGAAGGTTAATAAAAGAACCGCTGCCTTTAGGAATAAAAGCAATTGATGGATTTCTCACATGTGGTAAAGGTCAAAGAATTGGAGTCTTTGCTGGAAGTGGAGTAGGGAAAAGTACTCTTATGGGTATGGTTTCTAGAAGTAGCTCTGCAGATATTAATGTAATAGGTCTAATTGGAGAAAGAGGCAGGGAAGTTAGAGAGTTTTTAGAAAATGATTTAAAAGAAGAAGGGTTAAAAAAATCTGTGGTAGTAGTAGTCACATCAGACCAACCTGCATTAATAAGGGTTAAAGGTGCATTAGTAACTACTGCAATTGCAGAGTATTTTAGGGACAGAGGAAATAATGTAATGTTGTTAATGGATTCAATAACTAGATTTGCAATGGCCCAAAGAGAAATTGGGTTGGCTATAGGAGAACCCCCAGTCACTAGAGGTTTCACTCCTTCTGTTTTCGCAATAATGCCTAAAGTGCTAGAAAGAGCAGGAACATCTTCAAAGGGTACCATTACAGGATTATATACGGTTTTAGTTGATGGTGATGATTTAAGTGAGCCAATTACCGATGCCGTAAGGAGCATCTTAGATGGTCATATAATACTTTCTCGGAAATTAGCCAATCAGAACCATTATCCAGCTATAGATGTTCTTGCAAGTGTAAGCAGGGTTATGCCCAATATAGTTGAACAGGAACATTTGGAGTGGGCTAATTCTATAAAAAATATAATTGCAACTTATAAGGAATCTGAAGATTTAATAAATATTGGTGCCTATAAAAGGGGTTCAAATAAAAAGATAGATAAAGCAATAGAGTTAAAGGATTCTATAGATAAATTACTAACTCAAGAGACTCTAGATATATATCCTTTTGAAAAAACTATTTCAATTATGAAAGAGATAGAAAGTAAAATCAACGAGATGTGATGGGGGTAAGTAGTGATGAATTTTAATTTTAAGTTGGAAAAGGTCCTCAATTACAAAAAGTCTATTGAAGATTTGAAAAAAAATCAATATGGCATAGTTCAGAAAAGGCTTAGTAAGGAAGAAAGTAAACTAGATGATTTCAATATATATAAAAAGAATTTATTAAATGAAAAAAATTTATCATCAATAAAGACTAATGCAGGAAATTTAGCGATGTATAGTAATTACATTAATGATGTAAATACAAGGATTAAAAAACAAGAAGAAGTAGTTAATAAAGTGGAAAAGGAGCTAGAGGAAAGTAAAAAAGAAATGATTGTAGCGGTGCAAGAGAAAAAGATTTTTGAAAAACTGAAGGAAAATCAATATAAAAAACATTTATTTGATATGAAAAAACAGGAAGAAAAGCAAATTGATACAGTAGTGAACTATAAGATTAGTACCCAATAGTGGGGGGAAAATAATGGAGAATGTAGAAGTTTCTAAAAAAAACAAATCAAGTAGGTTAAAATTATTTTTAATAATAACCTTCATTGTTATTCCCATGGTAGTGTTAAGCCTAATCTATATTAATAATATGACTTTTAAGTTGAAAGTTAATAAATTATTAGCTAAATTACCAGGTGCTGCTGGAGAATATTTTAAATACTCTCCCACAGAAGCAGAGAGGGATGACAAAAAGGAGTATTTAGCAAACCATTATCTATCGTTAGATTCAGCAATAGCTGCAGATAAATTATACATAATAAAAAAAGATGATGAAAAATTGTATAGTGAAATCATTAGACTGATGAATTCCACATCTACATCAAAGGCAAGCGAAATTATTAAATTAGTTAGAAATATTGAACTTAGAAAAGATTTATTGTTTTCAATTCATGATGAAATTCAACAGGAGAAGAAAAATCAATTTTTAGATGAAATAAGCAGATTAGAAAGCCAAGACCTTCTAGTGACTATAAAAGAGATAGAAAATAGAGTTGAGGAGGACAATCAATTTAAACAAAATTTATCAGATGTTTTTACATTTATTAATGAAGATAGGGCTACAGATATACTTTACTATATAGCTGAGGATATTAAAGAGGATATACTATATTCACTATCGGATGCTAAAAGAACAAAATTAGAAAGCAAATTATCTGATAAAAAAATTCAACAAACTAAACTATACGATTTATCAGGTCTATATCAAGTAAAACCTGTTGAAGAGGTTTTGGATGAGATAGGGAATACAAATAAATATTCTATGGAAGAATTAGGATTAATCTATAAAAATCTATCGATTTTGAAATCTGCTGAAATATTGTCAAATATAGAGGATGATACTTTTATTGAGGAGTTATTTAACTCTATTAGGAGAGAAGAGGAATTAATTGGTGAAGAAGCCTTCATTACCAATGAAATTAGCAAATCCATTCAATTTATAACTGAATACAACAGAAAGATTGAGGATTTGGTAAACATTTACAATAAGATGAGTCCAGATAAAGTAGCTAAAATTGTAGAAAAGATGATGGGGAATAATACTACAGTAACTGCTCTTGAAATAAATTCAGAACCAGTATTTGAAATTTCCGATGCATCTATTATAGTGGATGTGCTTTCTAAGATGAGAAATAAGACTTTATCTAGTATTATGGACTATATTAGTACTGAAAATGCCTCTAAGCTAACTCAACTGTTAGCTAGACCATAAATTATTTTATTATTTAAAGGAGGAGGTGAAAAATTGTCTGGATTAATTATTCTAGCAAAGAGCCCTCAAGGAGTAAATAACAAAATTTCTAATAACAAGACTACTAGTAAAGATCCTGAGAAAGATTTTTCCCAAATACTTAAAGGGGAAAGAGAAAGGCAAAGGAATATAATAACAGATGATAATGATAGTAAAAGAATTTGCAAGGAACAAAAAACACAGGAAAAAGAAATAGATATTCTGGACGAAGAATACCATGAGCCAACGGATGATATAGCTCCTATTTATAGCTTCCTCCATAATTTGCTATCAAGCTTAAATTTATTTGTAGAAGAATTTGATGAAGGAAATATGGAGTTTCTAAACATTGAAATAGAACAACTATCTAACATCTTAGGGGAACTAATAGCCAAGGATAATCCATCTTTTACCTATGAAGATTATGAAAAAATATTAGAAATATTTAAAAGGATTGACCAATTAATGCCATCAATGGAAGATAAATTGATGCAAGATAAATTAGATGTAGTTAAAGGATGGATTGATGAAAGATATTTTGAGTTTGATGATAAATTGGATGAATTGAAAGAAATGTTTTACAGTAGGAAACCATTAATTTACCATGAATGGCAGTATATAAATAAAAACAAATATAATTTCGAAGAAATAAATAATTCAATAGATGTAAATAAAACTGAAATTGAAGAATCTATTTATATGAATAAAGAGTTACCTATTAAAGATGAACCTAGTATAGAAAACATAGTTGAAACAGGAGAAGAATTTAACACAGAACAAATGGAATATAATACTCCAATATTTCAAATAGAAAGGGATACTGGTTTTAAACTGAATCCAGAAATTCAAGAAAAAGAGTTTCAACAAATAGACAAAAAATTAATATTTGAACAGGTAGTAGAGAAAGCAAAATTAATACTAGAGGATAACAAACAGGAGATAAGAATAAGACTAAAGCCTGAAATATTAGGAGAACTAATATTAAAAATGGAAGTTCATAAGGGAGCCCTTGTAGCAAAAGCTTTGGTGGATAATTACAGAACTAAGGAATTACTAGAGGCCAATCTATATCAGTTTAAAGAGGATATGAAAGAAAATGGCTATGAGATTAAAACCTTTGAGGTGTTTGTTGGAACTAATGAGGATTTTCAAAGGGATAATAGACAAGAATTTTATTTAAACAAAAGATCTTCAAAATTGAAGATTAAAAACAATGGGATAAAGGATATTAATATCTATGATGAAGCTCCAACAAGGAGTATTCAGGAAGTTTACCATGAAGGCCAATTAGACTTATTTGCTTAGGGAGGTGGATTAGTGAAGGTAAATAATTATGATGATTTAGAATATATCTATAAATTTGATGATAAGAAAGAAGATGAAAAAGTTGTAGATAAAAGGAATAATGATTTGGATAAAAATGCTTTTTTAAGGCTTCTAACCACTCAATTAGCAAACCAGGATCCATTAAATCCAATAGAAGACAGAGAATTTATTGCTCAACTAGCTCAGTTTACATCATTAGAGCAGATGCAGAACTTAAATAAAAATCTAGAAACCACGGGGAAAGATGTATTGGATTCAATGGAAAATTTGAACTTAAATCAGATACAAGCCAATGTTCATATACTTAAGGAAGTAATAAATATTAGAAAAGCTATGGAAAGCTATTTAGGTATAGAGCCACAACCAGTGGATAAGGTAGAATTAAAAGCAAAACTAGAATTAGTTGAAAGGCTAAAGGAAGATTATTATACAAAAGATACTTGGGCAACACTTCAAGCAACCATTACAACTGCAAAAATAGTAGCAGAAAATGAAAATGCAACCAATGCAGAAATAGAAAATGCATATAAGGAACTAATAGCAGCTATAGAAGGATTGAAGGGAATAGAACCAGAAGGAGATTAAAATCTTCTAAGGATAAGGATGATAATATGAATAATATACAAATAAAAAGGTTGGAAAATCAACTCATTAACTCATCTAAAATAAGTGCTAAAAATCAAAATTTATCTAACAAAAATTTTGACACGGTGCTACAGCAAATTCAAAATAGAGATGATGAAATTAGATTCTCCAAACATGCTATTAATAGAATGGACACTAGAGATATGACCTTAAGTAGTGAAGAATTAGAAAGATTAAAGTCTGGTTTCAATAAAGCAGAAGCAAAAGGTGTAAAGGATGCTTTAATCCTTATAGGAGATAAAGCCTTTATAGCTAGTATTAAAAACAAAACCATAATTACATCGGTGAATAAAGAACAATTAAAAGATAATGTATTTACTAATATTGATGGGGCAGTTATCGTATAACCGGACCTTCATAGGAGGTTATGTATATCTGACTGACAGAGGATATACATCTGCCCAAATAATGGGAGGTAATAAGTATGATGCGATCAATGTACTCAGGTGTATCAGGATTGAGAGTACATCAAAATAAAATGGACGTTATAGGTAATAATATAGCCAATGTAAATACTGTTGGCTATAAAAAAGGAACTATGAGCTTTCAAGAGGTATTTAGTCAAGTAATAAGAGGGGCTAGTGCACCTCAAGATGGACGAGGGGGGACAAACCCTCAACAAATAGGATTAGGGGTAAATATTGGAGCTATAAACACTATCCATACCAAAGGCCCCGCCCAAAGGACAGACAATCCTGAAGATTTGATGATAGATGGAGAAGGGTTCTTTGTAGTATCTGATGATACCAATTTTGAAAATAGATTTTATACAAGAGCTGGAAACTTTACTTTGGATAGGGATGGGAATTTGGTAACAGCTGATGGATATAAGGTTTTAGGGTATCAGGCAGATGAAAATGGGGAGATTATTTCTACAGTGGGTGGGATACAGGTGAATAGATCCGAGACTGTGGCTCCTACCACTACAAAAGAAATTGAATTTAAAGGAAATTTAGATTCAAGAATACCAAAAGTTGAAGATGATTCAGAAAAAGGCGTACACAAGACTGACACCATTATTAAAGATAGCTTAGGAAATTCTTATACAGTCACTTTTAGATTTGAAAAAAATGAGGAAAAAAGATGGGCTGTAATTGTGGAAAAAATTGCAAATCAAGCAAGCGAGGAACCAATTGAGCATTCAAATGATTGGAATGATGTTGAACTAATATTTGATGAATATGGGAAATTAACTGACGAATCCACAAAGGTGGCAACTTTAACTATAGAAAAAGATGGTGTCAAATTTGGAGGATATTTAGGTGAAGATGGACAACATGAAGAAAATTCGCTAAAAATAGATTTCTCTAAACTAACCCAATATGCCAACGATATGGACGCAAAACCCTATGCAATAGACGGTAACTCCTCAGGGAAATTGGAAGGTTATGCAATAGATGCTGGTGGTGTAGTAGTAGGTATCTTCACCAATGGCGAGAAAAAGGCTTTAGGCCAGCTGATGCTAGCTAAGTTTGACAATCCTATGGGTTTGCAAAAAACTGGAGGTAATTTCTTTGTTGACACTAGAAACTCTGGGGAACCTCAATATGGTACAGCTGGAACTAGTGGCTATGGGCCAATAGCGCCTGGAACTTTGGAAATGTCCAATGTAGATTTATCTATGGAATTTACTGAGATGATTACTACTCAAAGGGGTTTTCAAGCGAATTCAAGGATAATAACTACATCAGATGAAATGCTACAAGAACTTGTAAACATGAAAAGATAATATTTTAAGGTTATAGGAGTAGGGGAGGATATCCCTCTCCTATACCCTATATTAAAGGTGGGATTATATGATCAAGGTAAAGCGATTAAATGGAAAGGAATTTGTAGTAAATAGTGATTTGATTCAATTTGTTGAGGAAACCCCAGATACAGTAATAACATTAACCACTGGTCAAAAAGTGGTGGTAGTTGAATCTGTAGATCAAATAATTGATAAAGTAATTTCTTATAAGGCAAAATTAATTGAGTATCAAAGAAGAGCTGAAGAGAAAGAGGTGTAGCAATTGGATATATCAACGGTACTGGGTCTCCTTCTTGGGATTATTTTTATAATGGGAGGTATTTATAAATCTGGACAATTAGATTCCTATATTGATATTCCTTCTATAGTTATTGTATTGGGTGGAACTATCGCTTCTACTTTAGCTAGTTTTCCTCTAAAAAATTTTTTAAACACTTCAAAAGTTTTTAAAAAGGCTTTTTTACATAAGGAAACTTCACCTGATCAGGTGATTGGAGAGATAATAAACTTAGCAAATATAGCTAGAAAAGAAGGACTTCTCGCTCTAGAGGAATATGCTGAAGAATTACATGATGAATTTTTACATAAGGGAATAATGCTAATAGTTGATGGTACGGATCCGGAGTTGGTAAGAAATATTTTAGAAACGGAATTAATCTTTTTAGAAGAAAGACATACTGATGGACAGAGTATCTTTGAAACTATGGGTGCATATGCTCCTGCTTTTGGTATGATAGGTACTTTAATAGGGTTAATAAATATGTTGAAACACTTAGATGACCCTAAGACTATTGGCCCTAATATGTCTATTGCATTAGTTACAACCTTTTATGGTTCGATTTTAGCTAATGTGGTATTTTTGCCTCTAGCACGAAAGCTAAAGATAAGGAGTAAATCTGAAGTGTTAGTGAAAGAGCTCATTGTTGAAGGATTGTTATCAATTCAAGCAGGAGAGAATCCTAGAATAATTGAAGAAAAATTAAAAACCTTTATTCCACCAGAAATGAGGAAGAATTACAGAGATCAACTGGAGAGAGAGGGTATATAATGCGGAGAGAAAGAAGGACAAATCAAAACAATACGGATAGTTGGCTTACAACTTACAGTGATATGGTTACCTTATTGTTGGCTTTCTTTGTACTTTTATTTTCCTTTTCTGAGATTGATGCTCAAAAATTTAGAAGTATAATGAGTAGTTTTCAAGGTGGAGCAGGAGTATTGAATGGGAGTACTACCCTAGAATTAGACGAAAATTTAGAGCCTTTGGAAGATACACTAGAGAGTGATTTGGAGAGTTTAAAAGATTTATTAGAAGAGTATGCGGAGAGTATTGGACTTGGACCTGAGATTGTGCTTTCTATAGAAGAAAGAGGTTTGGTAATTAGATTTATGGATAAAGTATTATTTGATTCTGGAAAAGCAGATTTAAGACCGGAGTCCATTGAGATATTAAGCTCTATTGCAGAAATATTGAATATGGACGAATTTAGCAGTAGATTAATAAAAGTAGAAGGTCATACGGATACGGTCCCAACTGGAAACTCAGCCGAGTTTCCTACTAATTGGGAGTTGTCATCTGCGAGGGCAACTAATGTTTTAAGGTATCTTGTTGAAAAAAAGGGAATCGATGGGGGCAGGATTTCTTCATCAGGCTATAGTTTCTATAGGTCAATTGCTCCAAATGATACTAATGAAAATAAACAGAAGAATAGAAGGGTAGATATAGTGATTTTAAAGACTTCCTATGAAGTGATGGAACCAAAGTAGAAGGGAATGAGTGAAACTATGAATAATAGAAATATAGTATTGATAATCATTTTAATTTTAGTAATCATATTTGCAATTTTAGGAGTTGTTCTAGGCATTACTTATTACAGGAACAATAATGCCAATAATTCTACTAGAAAACAATTAGAAACATACAATTTAACTTTAGACGATATGTATTGCAATATAAAGGATAGTAAAAAAATAATGAAGGTGAAGATTACCATTGAAACCAGCGATAAAAAGACTTTAGAATTATTGAGTGAAAAACAATTTTTAATTAGGGATGATATTAATAAGATTATAAGAAATAAAACGGAAGACAAAATACAAGGTGAAGAAGGACAAACTGCGTTACAAAAAGAAATAAAAGAAAGCTTAGTGAAGCTTTTCAACGATAGTACTATAACAAACGTTTACTTCAATGATCTAATTATTCAGTAATGAGGGAGGTAGAGGCAATTGGCAGAAGTATTATCTCAAAATGAAATTGACGCCCTACTTCATGCACTTAGTTCTGGAGAGGTTGATTTTCAGGAAATAAAGGAAGTAGAAAGTTCAAAAAAAGTTAAGAAATATGATTTTAAAAACCCACAAAAGATTGCAAAGGATCAATTGAGGACATTAGAGATTATTCATGAAAATTTAGGAAGATTATTTCAAACCTTTCTATCAGGATATTTAAGAGCTCCTGTAAAGATATCTATATTGACAGTGGATCAGTTTGCATATAGTGAATTTAGTAACGCTATTTCTAATCCTGCATTTATAAGCATTATTGATTTTAAGCCTCTAAACGGCCAGATACTTATAGATATATCGACAAATGTTGCCTATTCAATGATAGATAGACTTTTGGGAGGAGATGGAAGTAAAGATCAAGATCTAAGAGTTTTTACTGAAATAGAACTAACCTTGTTAGAAGGAATGATGGATAAAGCAATGTCATTAATTAAGGAAGCTTGGAGCAATGTTATTGATTTAAAACCTAAGCTGGATAAAATTGAAGTGAATCCCCAGTTTGCTCAAATTGTGCCACATAATGAAACTATAGCCCTCATTACTTTTAATTTAGAGATTGGTTCAAAAGAAGGAATGTTAAATATATGTATACCTTATTTAGTCATAGAGCCAATATTGGATAAGTTAAGCACTAGATTCTGGTTTTCAACTACACAAAAAGAATTGTCAGAAAAGGAATTATTGACTATAAAAAATAGAATGCTAGATACAAAAGTACCTGTGAGGGTAGAATTAGGTTCAACAGTTGTTAGAATAAAAGATATTCTAACCTTACAAGAAGGTGATGTTATAAGATTAGATACAGGCATTGATGAAAAGGCAAAGGTTAGAATTGGTTCAAACGTAAAATATTATGGAAATGTAGGCAAGACTAAGAAAAAAATGGCAGTTAAAATAATAAATGTGGCAAAGGATGGTGATGATTAATATGAATAATGATATGCTTTCTCAAGAAGAGATAGATCTTCTTCTAAAAGGAACAGAAAATTTAGAAAAAAGGGATATAATGGATGAGGCAATTAATGAAATCGAAAAAGACACACTAGGGGAAATAGGAAATATTAGTATGGGAACTGCAGCAACTACGTTGTCAACTTTATTAAATAAGAAAGTTACAATAACTACTCCTAAGGTGGAAGTAACTACAGCAGGGGAATTATCCCATGAATACCCAATTCCTTTTGTTGCAGTAGATGTTAAGTATAAGTCAGGATTTGAAGGTTCTAATGTTTTAATGATTAAGTCAGATGATGTTAAAATAATTACTGATATTATGATGGGGAATGAAGAAATAGATAAGGGTAGAGAGTTAAGCGACATGGATTTAAGTGCTATTTCAGAAGTAATGAATCAAATGATGGGTTCATCAGCCACCTCCTTATCAGAAATATTTTTAAAAAGAATTGATATAGAACCACCAAAATCCTATGAGATAACTTTCAGTGAGGGTAGTGAAAAACTAGATATTTTAAGGGCCTCTGCACCTATAATAAAGGTGTCCTTTAAAATGGTGGTAGAGGATTTAATAGATAGCGAGATTATGCAATTAATCCCTTTGGACTTTGGACAAGAAATGGTAGAGAGCCTATTAGGTAATTCTAGCCCTATTTTTGATGCAGATGATGAGATAACAGAGGTTGATTCTAGTACCATGGGAGAATTAGATATAGACCTTCAAAGTAAGACAGTTAAAGAAACTCCAAAAGCTGAAAAACATTACGAAAAAGAGGAAAAAGAGCATGTAATCATCAAGAAACCAGAATTTGAAACTTTTGACACAGTTGATGATGTTAGCTATAATGAATCTATTGATTTAGTTGGGGATATACCTGTGGAGTTAACTGCTGAACTGGGAAGAACTATTAAAAAGATTAGTGAAATTCTAGAATATGGACCAGGAACTGTTATAGAATTGGATAAATTAGTTGGTGAACCACTAGATATCTATGCAAATGGGAAATTCATAGCAAAAGGTGAAGTTGTAGTAATAGATGATAATTTTGGGATAAGAATAACTGATGTTAGCAACAGTTATGGGGATTGATTTACTTTGAAATTATAAGGGAGGAATTAACATGGCAAAGGGAATATTAATTGTTGACGATGCCTCGTTTATGAGGATGATGATAAAAGACATACTAACAAAAAATGGTTTCGAAGTGGTAGGAGAAGCTGAAAATGGGATAAATGCTGTTGAAAAATATAAAGAACTTCGTCCTGAACTCGTTATAATGGATATTACCATGCCAGAAATGGATGGCATTCAAGCAGTAAAAGAGATTAAAAGCATTGACCCAAATTCAAAAATAATAATGTGTTCTGCCATGGGACAACAAGCCATGGTTATAGAGGCTATACAAGCTGGGGCTAAAGATTTTATCGTTAAGCCCTTTCAGCATGAGAGGGTAATCGAAGCTGTAAAAAAGGCATTGAGTTAGATATGAAAACCTGTAGAAATATTTTTATTTACATTTTTGTTTTTTTGTTACTAATTAATACTACCAGTTATGCTGTGGGCCTAGAAGAATATAGTTTGGGTAAAGCCCTATTAAAGTTTGTTTTTTATATAATAATAATTTTTATAGTATTGATAATTGCTATTTATGGTACAAGGTTTATTGCAAAGAGTTCAAAAAGGTTTATTAGTAGCAAATACATCCGAATTATAGATAGTTTAAATTTAGGTGTTAACTTCAAAATATTAATGATAGAGATTAATAATAAAATATATATATTAGCTGTTACTAACAACAATATAGAAGTTATTGATAGGATATCAAAGGATGATTTCGATAAAAACTTGAACTTCCAAGAACATTTGAATAAATACAGTAATAGCTATTTTAAGGATAATGAATTTCTAAATAAAATACAATGGAATATTAAAGAAATATTGATGAAACCAAATAAAGGTATCGATAAGGAAGACGAATACAATGAAAAAGACAACTAAAGTATTATTATTGGTAATTTTAATGACTATTTTAATAACAGAAGTTTCCTATGCTCAGCCAAACTTGTCTTTGATGGATAGGATTGTAGGTGATGAACCACAAAATCATGTATTTTCATTACAAATTTTATTTATATTAACTCTACTTACTTTAGCTCCATCTATATTAATAATGATGACAAGTTTTACAAGGTTAATCATTGTACTCTCATTTATTAGAAACGCATTAGGGCTTCAGCAAACACCTCCAAATCAAGTTATTATTGGGTTGGCTTTGTTTTTAACGTTCTTTATTATGGCACCAATAGGAGCACAAATAAATGAAGAAGCCATCCAACCCTATCTAAAAGAAGAAATAAACCAAGACTTAGCTTTGGAAAAGGCACTAAACCCTATAAGAGAGTTTATGTTTAGGCAGACTAGGGACAAGGATTTAGGACTATTTTTAAACATGAAAAAATTAGACGAGGTCAACTCCCTTGAAGATATTCCTAATCATGTATTGATGCCAGCTTTTATTATTAGTGAATTAAAAACCGCTTTTCAAATTGGGTTTGTAATATTTATTCCATTTTTAGTAATAGATATGGTTGTAGCTAGTACTTTAATGTCTATGGGAATGATGATGTTACCACCAGTAATTATTTCTTTACCTTTTAAAATATTATTATTTGTTTTAGTTGATGGATGGAATTTAATAGTCAAATCTTTGGTACTTGGTTTTAAATAGTCCAGCTAAGAATTGTCAATAAGAAACTTGAAAATATTTGATATACCGGTTGGACTAAAAAAGAGTAACTTTAATAAGCCTTTTGAAAGGTTATGA
>NZ_PPXX01000101.1 GCF_021655075.1 Clostridium sp. Cult2 | reverse complement strand
CTAGTTATTTCTTTTTGAGTCATATTAAATATCTCCTCTCTCATATATGACATTTTATCAGAATGAATTTAATATGACATTATCATAGAATAATCATAACTCCTAATTAATACCCTTGACATATTTATTTAAAAGTAATAAAATGTAATCGTACCTAAATATACAAAAATCTATGTGTATGCTATATAAGCCGAAGGCATAAGCTACTCGGTTTATATTTTTACCTTAAGATATTGTTTAAAAGAATATGAATATGTGGTATGAAACTTGAAAACTAAATAGAATAGGAGGTGCATCGTTATTGATCTTATAATTAATATTTTAATTGCTATTATAGGAATCATTATTGGTTTTTATATAAGAAAAACCATCGGTGAAAGAAAAATAGGAAATGCTGAAGAATTATCTAGAAGAATTATTGAAGATGCAAATAGGGATGCTGAAACTAGCAAGAAAGAGCTTCTTTTAGAAGCAAAGGAAGAAATTCATAGAATAAGAATTGAGAATGAAAGAGAAAACAGAGAGAGAAGGACTGAAATTCAAAAACAAGAAAGACGTTTATTACACAAAGAGGAATCTATAGATAGAAAGATTGAATCCATAGAGAAAAAGGAAGAGTCTCTTAATAGAAAATCCAAAGAATTGGAAGAAAGGGAAATTCTTATTGAAGAATTGTATAATAAACAAGTTGAAGAATTAGAAAGACTTTCAGGACTTACCTCTGATGAAGCTAAAGAATTATTATTAAATGATATTAAAAAAGATATAGCACATGAATCAGCTCTCCTTATTAAAGAAATGGAAAATAAGGCTAAGGAAGAATCAGAAAAGAGAGCAAGGGAAATAATATCCTGTGCTATCCAGAAGTGTGCTGCTGATCACGTAGCAGAGTCTACTGTAACCGTTGTTTCTCTACCTAATGATGAAATGAAAGGTAGAATTATTGGTAGGGAAGGTAGAAATATTAGGACCTTAGAAACATTAACAGGGATAGATTTAATTATAGATGATACCCCAGAAGCTGTAGTATTATCTGGTTTCGACCCTATTAGAAGAGAAATTGCACGAATTGCACTTGAAAAACTAATTGTTGATGGAAGAATTCATCCTGCAAGAATAGAAGAAATGGTTGAGAGAGCTAAGAAAGAAGTGGATAATGTAATTAGAGAAGAAGGAGAACAAGCTGCATTTGACACTGGAATCCATGGCCTCCATCCTGAATTAATAAAACTTCTGGGCAGATTGAAATATAGAACAAGTTATGGTCAAAATGTACTCAGACATTCTATAGAAGTGGCTCACCTTGCTGGAGTTATGGCTTCTGAATTAGGAGCCGATATAAAAATAGCTAAAAGAGCTGGACTGCTTCATGATATAGGTAAAGCTGTTGATCATGAGGTAGAAGGACCTCATGTTGACATAGGTGTTGATTTAGCTAGAAGGTATAAAGAATCTAAAGAAGTACTACATTGTATAGCTGCTCACCACGGAGATACAGAGCCGAATACTGTAGAGGCGGTATTAGTACAAGCTGCAGATGCGATATCTGCTGCAAGGCCAGGTGCACGAAGAGAAACATTGGAAGCATATATTAAACGATTAGAAAAACTGGAAGAAATTGCAAATTCCTTTGAGGGTATTGAAAAATCTTATGCTATACAAGCAGGTCGTGAATTAAGGATAATGGTAAAACCTGAAGATGTAGGAGATAATGAAATTATTCTAACTGCTAGAGAGATAGTTAAAAAAATAGAAGCTGAACTTGATTACCCTGGACAAATTAAAGTTAACGTTATTAGAGAAACGAGGGCTATAGAATATGCAAAATAGAACCAATATTGCATAACATACTATTAAATTATCACTAAAATTCATTTCTTTATTATTTTTTCAAAATAAAAGAGGATTTTTACATTATCTGTAGAATAAATAATATAAACATAAATATTTTATAAAATAATGTAGAGGGGGATATTTAATGGATGTATTAAAAGTATCAGCAAAATCAAGTCCAAATTCTGTAGCAGGAGCACTGGCTGGAGTTTTGAGGGAGAAAGGTAATGCAGAAATCCAAGCTATTGGAGCGGGTGCTTTAAATCAAGCAGTTAAGGCTGTAGCTATAGCACGAGGATTTGTAGCACCTAGTGGAATTGATCTAATTTGTATACCTGCATTTACTGACATTGAAATTGATGGTGAGGAAAGGACAGCTATTAAACTGATTGTAGAACCAAGATAGTCAAAACTAAGGGGGATGTTTTAATGGATGTATTAAAAGTATCAGCAAAATCAAGTCCAAATTCTGTAGCAGGAGCATTGGCTGGAGTTTTGAGGGAGAGAGGTAACGCGGAGCTTCAAGCTATTGGAGCAGGTGCATTAAACCAAGCAGTTAAGGCTGTGGCCATAGCAAGAGGATTTGTGGCACCTAGCGGAATTGATTTAATTTGCATACCTGCATTTACTGACATTGAAATTGATGGTGAGGAAAGGACAGCTATTAAATTAATCGTTGAGCCTAGATAGTCTTAAGGCAGCTAAAATAAAAAACCTACTAATTATAGTAGGTTTTTTTATTTTACAATTAATTAGTAAATCTTTCTTGATACTGAGGTTGATAATTGTATATAATATAATTGTGGAAATAAAAGGAGAGTTATAAATGATATTCGATTTACACGTGCATACTACATTTTCTGATGGGTTATTTACACCAGAGGAAGTTGTTAATTTGGCCATTAAGACTGGTATTGATGGTATTGCTATTACGGATCATGATACTATATTAGGGATTGAATCTGCTGTTCAATATAGTAAAGAAGTTGGCAATATCACAGTTATTCCAGGAATTGAGCTGGGATGTATATACGAAGATGAAGAAGTTCATATACTAGGATATTTTATTGATTATAAGGGAGAAAACATAAAAAAAACCACGAAAAAACTTATAGAAAATAGAGTCGTACGTGGTATTAAAATGATAGGAAAAATAAACAATTTAGGCATGGAATTATCTTTACATGAAGTTAAAGCGCTTTCTAAAAAGGATTATATTGGGAGACCTCACATAGCAAGAGCCATGATTAAACGAGGTTATATATCTGATGTTAGAGAGGGATTTGATAAATTTCTTAATAGAGGTATGCCAGCATATGTAGAAAAGGATACACTTAAGTTAGAGGAAGCTATGGATTTAATTCATGGCTCTAATGGGATAGCAATTTTAGCTCATCCAGGCATTTTGAAAAATAAAGATATAATATATCATTGTATAAAAAAAGGAATTGATGGCTTAGAGGTAATCCATTCAAAACACAAAGAAGATGATGTTGCGTTTTTGATTGAAATTAGTAAAAAATATGGACTAATTATGACTGGTGGATCTGATTGTCATGGGCATAAGATAGATGGTAATTACTTATTAGGTAATTATTATATTAATATTAATAATATTCCAATTATGAAAGGAAGGATTTAATTGACAAACTCTAGAGGAGAGAGAAATAGACAATTTCCTTCTAAAATCAGTACAACATCCTTTGTGAAATTGTATATCTTACATTTACTTAAGGAAAGAAGTTATTATGGTAATGAAATTATTGAAGAAATAAAAAGTAGATTGAACAATAAATGGGAACCGAGTCCAGGGATGGTATACCCCCTTTTACGTGAACTAGAGGAAGAAGGATATGTTTCTGGATGGTGGGAAGAGCCTGATAAAAGGTCAATTAGGAGATATCGTCTTACGGATAATGGATACAAACATTATCAAATAATTTTATTGCAGTATGAATCAAGTTTTGTAGACTCTTTAGCCATTGTTAAAAACGTATTAAATGATATATATGGTATGAAACTTTAATTTGTCTACAAATACATAAGCAATTTTATTAATTTTTGCTTATGATAGGTAATATCAAAATTAAGGAAATAGGAGGTTTTTGTTATGGATTCAAGATTATCTAAAAAAGGATTAAAAATCTCACCATCTGTAACCTTGGAAATTACTGCAAAAGCAAAGGCTATGAAAGCTGAAGGAGTAGATGTAATAAGTTTTGGTGCTGGTGAACCAGATTTTAATACTCCGGCAAATATTAGGAACGAAGGTATAAGAGCTATTAATGAAGGACTGACTAGATATACTCCTGCTTCTGGAATAATTGAATTAAAGCAAGCTGTCTGTAAAAAATTTAAAACTGAGAACAATCTTGATTATTCACCTAATAATATAATAATATCTAACGGAGCAAAACATTCCATATTTAATGCTTTAATGGCCATAATAAATTCAGGA
Organism: Clostridium sp. Cult2; assembly: GCF_021655075.1. GTDB lineage: Bacteria > Bacillota > Clostridia > Tissierellales > Tepidimicrobiaceae > Schnuerera. The sequence continues at coordinate 1,733 of NZ_PPXX01000101.1, read as the reverse complement.
GATGAAGTAATTATAAGCATTCCCTATTGGGTAAGTTATCCAGAGTTAATTAAAATAACAGGCGGTGAACCAGTATACATAAAAACAAAAGAAGAAAATGATTTCAAATTCACTATTGCCGATTTGAATAAAGCCTTAACGGATAAAACCAAAGCATTGATTTTGAATAGTCCAAGTAATCCAACCGGGGCTATTTATGACGAAAAAGAATTGAAAGAAATTGCAGATTGGGCTGTAGAAAATAATATATTTATCATTTCTGATGAAATATATGAAAAATTAGTATATGATGGAGAGCACAAAAGTATTGCTTCTATTAATCCTAAAATTAAGGAACTTACCATTGTTATAAATGGAATGTCTAAAGCTTATGCTATGACTGGATGGAGAATAGGATTTGCAGCAGCTAATGAAAATATTGCTAAGGTGATGAGCAATATTCAAAGCCATACAACTTCTAATCCATGTTCTATATCGCAATATGCTAGTGTAGTAGGTTTACTGGGAGATCAAAACAGTATCAGTGAAATGAAAAAACAATTTGAAAAGAGAAGAGATTTTATGGCTGATAAAATAAATTCAATAAAGGGGCTAAGCTGTAGAAAACCAAAAGGTGCATTTTATATAATGATTAATATAACAGAAATAAAAGGTAGGATAATTAGAGGAAAGGAAATAAACAGTTCACTGGATTTTGCAAAAATACTTTTAGATGAAGGTAAAGTTGCAGTAATTCCTGGAATAGGATTTGGAGATGACAATTATATAAGATTATCCTATGCTACATCAATGGAAAATATTGAAAAGGGACTTGAAAGAATTAAAAATATAGTGGAAAGCAACTAATAATTTTGTTTCTAAATCCTTTTATTAAAGAGTCAAAATTAAACAAAAGAAAAAAGGTTTACATAATCATATTATGTAAACCTTTTTAGATATTAAATAAAATAATAGATGGTAGGTGTAATGATGAAAAGATATTTAAGAAATATGAAGGCACTTTCTGCTGAAGAAATTAAATTATTAAACAAAAGTAAAGTTTGTGTTGTTGGTTGTGGAGGATTAGGCGGATATATAGTAGAAATGCTAGGCAGAATTGGGGTGGGTTTTATAACGGTTATAGATGGTGATATATTTGATGAAACCAATTTAAACAGACAATTAGTATGTCATACAAAAAATATTGGATTAAGTAAATCCGAAGAGACTAAGAAGAGAATGGAGTTGGTTAATCCACATATCCTTGTTAAAGCATTAAATATAATGATAGATGAATCTAATTCGAAATCTATCCTTAGAGGTCATGATGTAATTGTAGATGCATTAGATAGTATAGAGTCAAGGAGGATAATACAAAATAGCTCTGCTGAATTAAATATTCCTATGGTACACGGTGCAATTGGAGGCTTTTATGGACAAGTGACAACAATATTTCCACAAGATAATACTTTAAATTTCTTATATCCAAAAAATGGCAGGGCAGAGGAGGGGATAGAGAAAAAATTAGGGAATCCTTCTTTTATTCCACCATTGGTCGCTTCAATAGAAGTAGCGGAAGTAATAAAAATTTTAATAAATAGAGGACAACTTTTGAGAAGAAAAATATTGTTTGTAGATTTGTTAGAAAATAATTTTGATATTATTTATCTAGATTAATAATTCATTTTGTAATATCTTTAATGAAGTAAATTGTTTTACAATATATATTAAAATCTGATTAACATAACAATAAT
>NZ_PPXX01000100.1 GCF_021655075.1 Clostridium sp. Cult2 | reverse complement strand
TGCCATAAAAAATTCTCCTTTCTGGTTTTGGTCTTATTTAGATTCTTGCCAGAAAAGAGAATTTTATTTCCTAAAAGCACAAATTATTTTACACTACCAATATCCGTCCCCATAGTAATTATGCTTTATAAAAGGCGTTATAGCCTTTGTAGGTCATATATACATCCGCTTTACTGGCTATTTCATAAGGAGCGTGTACGCTTAGTAGAGGTACTCCACAGTCTACTACTTCCATTCCATAGTTTGCAAGGATATAAGCTATGGTTCCTCCACCGCCTTGGTCAACTTTTCCTAGTTCACCCATTTGCCATACTACATTGTTGTCATTAAATATTTTTCTAATCTTACTTAGGTATTCAGAGTTAGCATCATTGCTGCCACCTTTTCCTCTAACACCGGTGTATTTTACTATAGTAATGCCTTTACCTATATAAGGTGAGTTTCTTTTATCTAATACATCAGGATAATTAGGGTCAAAACCAGCTAATGTATCAGCAGATAGTACCCAAGAATTAGCCAATGCTCTTTTAACCTTAAGTTCTGAATAATTTTCTTCTGTAAGGTTAATCAATTCTGAAATAGTGTTTTCAAAGAATTTTGATTCCATACTAGTATTACCTACACTGCCTATTTCCTCTTTATCAACAAATAGTGCAACGGCAGTTCTGTTTGGAACTTCTACATCTAATATGGCTTTAAGGGATGTAAAGACACAAACCCTATCGTCTTGACCATATGCTCCAACCATGCTTCTGTCTATACCAACATCTCTTGATTTTCCTGCAGGCACAATTTCAAATTCTGCAGATGTAAAGTCTTCTTCTTTTATTCCATATTTTTCATTGAGTATATTGAGTACATTTAATTTTACCTTTTCACTTATTTCACTATCATTATAAGGGATACTTCCAATTAATACATTTAAGCCTTCACCGGAAATACCTTCACTCATTTTCTTTTCCATTTGGTCTTTAGCTAGATGAGGCAACAAATCTGTAATAAAGAAAACTGGGTCTTCTTCATCTTCACCTATAATAATATCAATCTTTTCTCCATCTTCTTTTACTACAACTCCATGTAAAGCTAAGGGCAATGTAACCCATTGATATTTCTTTATTCCACCATAATAATGGGTTTTTAACATGGCTAGTTCTGAATCTTCATAGAGAGGGAATTGTTTTAAGTCTAGCCTTGGAGCATCTAGATGAGAACCAATTATATGCATTCCTTTTTCAAGTTTCTCTTTTCCTAATACAAACAATGCAACAGCTTTATTCTTATTATTTACATATATCTTCATCCCTGGAGTAGGTTTAATTCCTTTTTCTATTATTTCATCTAATGATGTATAACCTTTTTCAGTGGCAATTCTTATTATTTCTTTAGCGGATTCCCTTTCTGTTTTTCCTATATTTAAGAAATCTTTGTAGTCTTCATTAATTGCATAAACTTTTTCTACTTCAATACTATCCAACGTTTCCCATACATTTTTCCATTGGTGAGTCAATTCTCTTTGAAGCTTTTTTCCTATTGATTCATTATCCATATCTATCCCTCCTAAAATTGTTTAGTAAATCTAAATATTATGATATATCTGCATATTTTTATTGTCAAGTATGAACTAATCTATATTTCAATGTAGACAAGATCTCCGCAGCTAGCCTACATGTTGAATAATGTCGAATAATATGCTATATTTAAATTATCAGACAAATCAATTAAATCCCCTAGATTATTTAACGATCCACACCAATTTTTTAGATTTACATTAATAAATAAAAGGAGGAAAAATACAATATGAAGTATAATTTTGATGAGGTAGTTGAAAGAAGAAATACTAATTGTATGAAATGGGATGGAGTGGAAGAAAAATTTGGTAATAAAGATGTTATTCCAATGTGGGTAGCGGATATGGATTTTAAATCTCCTAAGCCAGTTATGGATGCTATCATTGAAAGGGCTAAACATGGGATTTTTGGTTATACTAGGAAACCGGATTCATATGATGAGGCAATTATAAACTGGTATAAAAAAAGACATAACTGGTCTATAGATAGAGAATGGCTATCTTTTAGTCCAGGGGTTGTAGCCGGATTAACTATAATAATTAGAGCTTTTACCCATCTAGGAGACCAAGTTATTATTCAAACTCCTGTTTATTATCCTTTCTATGATGTAATCAGAAATAATGGTTGTACCATAGTAGAGAATCCTTTGAAATTTGAAGGTGATAAATATGTTATGGATTATGAAGACCTTGAAGAAAAGGTTAAAGACCCGAGGGTAAAATTACTTATCCTTTGTAGTCCTCATAACCCTGTTGGACGTGTTTGGACTAAAGAAGAATTGACTAAATTAGGTGAAATTTGTATTGAAAACGATGTTATGGTTGTTGCTGATGAGATACACTGTGATTTGATTTATAAAGGGTACAAGCATACTTCTTTTGCTTCAATATCCGATAAATTTGCTCAAAATTCCATTACTACTATTGCTCCAAGTAAGACTTTCAATATTGCTGGCCTTCAAGCTTCTTCAGTGGTTATTCCCAATGAGAAGCTATTAATTCAATATAATGAAATACTTAATAGACACCGTACATACCATATCAATGTTTTTGCTCTAGTGGCTGTAGAGGCAGCTTATAGACATGGGGAAGATTATGTGGATCAACTTATGGAATATTTAGAAAGAAATTTAAACTATCTAATAGATTTTATAGACAAAAATATTCCACAAATAAAGGTTATTAAACCAGAGGGAACTTATTTGATTTGGTTAGATTGTAGGGACTTAGGAATGGATATAAATGAATTAAATGACCTTATGGTTAATAAAGCAGGAGTAGCATTTGATGATGGATATTGGTTTGGGGATATGGGCAACGGATTTATGAGGATGAACATTGCTTGTCCTAGAAAAAATATCGAAAAAGCATTAAATAATATTAAAGAAGCTATAGATAATATATAATAATTGTATTAGAAAATTATTTGTTAAAGAGAGGAGAATATAGGGTGAATACTGTTAACCATGAACAGTTAAAAGAGTTGTTATCCAAACAACCTAGAATAGAATTAGGGTTTTTCCCAACTCCATTGTATTATTTAAAAAATGCTTCTAAGGAATTGGGCATAAATCTCTATTTAAAGAGGGATGATTTAACGGGTCCTAGTGTTTTTGGGGGAAATAAGATTAGGAAACTAGAATACTTAATAGGAGATGCATTGGAAAAAGGTGCAGAATATATTTTCACTTATGGGGCAACTCAGTCTAACCATGCTATGCAGACTGTAACAGCTTGTAGAAAATGTGGATTACACCCCCTATTATACTTAGTAGCAGTAGTTCCTCCTAAAGAGGGAGACTTTAGAAGCAACCTTCTTCTCGACATGATAATGGGTGCAGAAATTCATGTTACGGATTTAGTAGGAGGTATGACTCAAGAAGACGGGAATAAAAAGGCTCAAGAAGAAGCTGATAAAAGGAAAGAACAACTAGTTTCAGATGGGAAAAAATATTATGATATTCCTATTGGAGGTTCCTCAAGAGAGGGAGCATTAGGATTTATCCATGGATTTATGGAGGCTATGCTTCAGGTAGAAGAACAGAATATAGGCAATATAGATTATATTTTCCATGCCAGTGGAAGTGGGGGAACTTTAGCTGGATTGATTGCTGGGATAAAGGCTTTAAATTCCCATTGTGAATTATATTCGGTTTTGGTAAGTCATAAATCTGATGAGTATAAAGATAAGGTTGTCAATTTAGCAAATCAATCTTTAAACCTATTAGGTATTGACCCACTAGTTTCCGTAAAGGATTTAAATCTATTAGGGGACTATGTTGGAGAAGGATATGAAATCCCTACTAAAGCTGCTTCAGAAGCTATTAAGTTTATAGCTAAAGAAGAAGGAATATTATTAGACCCTGTTTATACAGGTAAAGGTATGTCAGGTTTGATAGATTTAGTTAATAAAGGAAAAGTACCAAAGGGTAGCAATGTAATATTTTGGCATACAGGGGGAGGAACAGGGCTATTTGCAGAGAATGAAATAGTAGGGGATATATTCTAATCCTACCCAATAGAAGTAAATTAGCATATAGAATAAAAACACCTTAGGGGATCTCCTCTAAGGTGTTGATTTTTCTAGGATTATTTTCATTTTATTATATGCATAATTATAAATCCACCAAGAATACAATAGAAATAGATATATAATAAATCAATTTAAGGGGGTAAGTTATATGTATAATGAATTAATGTCCGCAGATGCTTTGACTACCTTTGTTGGCTTAGTTGCTGGGACTTCCCTTATTGTTCAGTTTACAAAATCCATTATTAAAAAACAATTTGGAGATGCTTTTGTTAGGTTTTATAGTTTTGTAATTGCACTAATACTCATTTTTATCTTTGGCAATAATGGTCAGGGGCTTCAAGGAATACTACTAAAAATAATTAATGCAATGATAATTACAATTTCTGCCATGGGTGGATATGAAATCTTATCCGACCCTATGGCTAAAAAGATGAAAGTAGATAGATAGTAAAAATAGATCGAGAAATATTTCTCGGTCTATTTATTTCGCTATAATATCATAACAGATTTACTCATAAATGATACCTAATTAATAAGAATCAACTCCAAGACACTATTTTATACTATATTATTATGTTATAATTATTTCATCTAATGGCAAATAAATGGAGATAGTGTAAAGTAACCTATGAAAAAATAAAATAAAAAAATTAAGCTAAAAAATAGGGAGGAATTAGATGAAAAAAGGAATTATTATTACTTTATTGATATTGATAATAATTGGTTCTTCAGCTTATTTCTTAAATAAAAGCAGAGAGAATGAGGACGTTATATCCATTTCCGATGATATATATTTGGTTATTGGAGACAAGCTATTTATTGAAGATAATCCAGTAATTTTAGAGGAAGATAATATCTATATTTCCTTTGATATTTTGAAAGAAAATATAGATTCTAATTTGTTTTATGATATAGAAGAGGAAATGGTAATTTTTACTGACAAAGAAAGGGTATCTAGATTTAAAGTAGAGGAGAAAAAAGGGACTACAAATCATAAGGAGTTTTTTATCAATTATCCAATTAAAAGAATAGAAGATAAGATCTATATTCCAGACGAAATCCTAAACCTTCTTTATGACTTGGATATGGATTATTTTGAAGATACCAATGCTGTTATTATGGACAAGCCTAATTCTAAATATGTCCAAGGGGAAGTAATTATGGAAGGTGGAGATATTAGGGTTAATTTTGATAAAAAATCTCCTATGGTTTTAAAAGACCTTCCTGTAGGTACAGTAGTGGCAGTTTTCGAAGAATATGAAAATTGGTATAAGGTAAGTACTATTGATGGTATTATTGGCTATATGGAAAAGAAATATCTAAAAATAAATCTTGCTAGGGATATCTATAAAGTTGAAGATGAACCTGTGGAAAAGGAGATTAAAAATAAGGATAGGATAAGTTTAACCTGGGACTATACCCATGGGAAAATGGTATCTGCTGAGGGAATAGAACCCATCTATGGGATAAATGTAGTCTCTCCTACTTGGTTTTCCATTACTGATGAAAAGGGTAATATATTTGATAAGGGTAATTATGAATACGTTAGTAAATATAAATCTTTAGGCTATGAAATATGGCCTTTATTAGACAATAGTTTTGACCCAGATATTACCTATGAACTATTAGCAAGTAGCAAATCCAGAGAAAAGTTGATTGAAAAGATATTTAATATATATAAAGATTATAATGTAGATGGCCTCAATTTAGATTTTGAAAATGTTTATTTAAAGGACAAGGATTTATTGACCCAGTTTGTTAGGGAATTATACCCAGTTTTTAAAGAGAGGGGTATGATTGTTTCTATGGATATTTCTCCTATTTCGACATCAGAAAATTGGTCTTTAAGTTTTGACAGAAGAAGATTGTCTGAAACTATAGATTATCTAATATTAATGGCCTATGACCAACATTGGGCAACTAGTCCTGTGGCGGGTTCTGTAGCTCAATATACTTGGGTGGAAAAGGGTATCCAAGGAGTACTAGAAGAGGTACCTAATGAAAAATTGGTATTGGCTGTACCCTTTTATACTAGGTTATGGAAATTAGAGGAAATAGATGGGGAGGCAAAAATATCTTCTCAAGCTTTATCTATGGAAATAGCAAATCAATTTATTGAGGAAAATCAAATAGAATTGGAATGGGATGAGGAAAGTGGCCAATATTTTGGGGAAACCACTAAAGAGGGAATAGTCTATAAGATATGGTTAGAAGATGCTAATTCCATTGAACTAAAATCATCTTTAGTAAACAAATATAATCTAGCAGGAATAGCATCTTGGAGAAAAGGTTTTGAAACGGAAGAGATATGGCCAGTTATATCCAATATGATTAAACTAAATTAGCACTTGAACTTTTTCATTCAAATTTATTTCATCTTTGGTAATAATGGAGTTATAGGCCAATATTTGGACTCCTTCTTCCTTAGCCTGTAAAAGAGCATTGGCAAATTTACTGTCCATCTTTTCATTGGCTTTAAAATATTTTATTCCTGGCATTTGAATTAGAAAAAACATATAGGATTTATATCCTTCTTTTAAGGAATCTATTATTCCATTTATATGTTTGGTGCCTCTTTCAGTAGGTGCATCAGGGAATAAGGAAAGGCCATCTGTTTCCAAAGTAACCCCTTTTACTTCTATAAAACCTTTTTCTTCTCCCTTTTCATAGTATAAATCAAACCTGGAATCTCCATAGGTTACTTCTTTTTTCAGTAGATTAACATCCATTAATTCATCAATTCTGTTGGAATTGATGGCAGAATAAACTACATTATTGGGAACCTGGGAATCGATATTTATGAGTAAATCATCTTTATAGGCTGATATCAATGAATATTTAGTTTTTCGATTAGGGTTATTGGATTTTTCTAAATATACCTTAGTTCCCTCCCTTAGTATTTCTTTACATCTACCGGTGTTTTTTACATGAACCTTTTCCAATTGTCCATCTATTATTACATTGGCTATGAAACGATTTGGTCTATTTACGAATATGGCTTCTTCTATATTTTTATACTTCAATATAATACCTCCTGATCCTTTTAATCTATGAAAAAAGCATTCATAAGTATATATATCCAAATATATTATTTATAATATTATTATAGAGGAATTTTTGTTTTTAT
>NZ_PPXX01000010.1 GCF_021655075.1 Clostridium sp. Cult2 | reverse complement strand
GGGATAATTAACAAATATCATAGGAATGGAGATTATGCCATATTTAATTTTTGGTAATATTACCAATTACACTTTTATTTTTGCACAACAAGAGTTATTAACTTAAGTACCTAGCTCCGTCAAATTTTCTAGCGGGAAATTATTAATCTTTATATTTAAGCCTTAATTATCATAATAAAAAAATAGAGCAGACTTTAACCGTATCTCCTCTATTTTCACTAAAGGTAAACCAGTTTTATATAACCTTCCATATAGTTCCATCCATTGAGTCTACTAATTCTATATTACTCTCTAGAAGAATATTTCTTATTTCATCTGCCCTAACCCAGTTCTTTTCATTTCTTGCCTTATTTCTCTCCAAAATAAGCATCTGAATATATTCTTCATCAACATTGTCACTATTTGTTATCTCTTCATCTATAGTGAGATTTAGTGAAAATACTTTATCGAAATCCTCTATCAAGTAAACCTTTTCAGTGTTATTTAAAATATTATCCTTTATAACTTCGGCCAACACTGTAAAGGCATTTGCTATATTCAAATCATTACCTATTTGGGTTGCAAATTTATCCTGATATTCTTTTATTTTACCCTTATCTACTACTTCGCCATTGGTTTTACCCTCAACAATATTGTTAATTCTACTCCTTAGCTTTTTAAAAGCTTTCTGAGATTCTGTCAAACTTTCAAAGCTAAATACAAGTTGTTTCCTATACCTTGACTGAAGACAGAAATGTCTATAGTCTAAGGGACTGTAGCCTTCTTCAATAAGCCTTGAAAGAGTTAGAAAATCTCCGCTTGATTTTGACATTTTCCCATTATCAAATACTAGAAACTCCCCATGCATCCAATAGTTAACCCATTTATGGCCTCTAGCACTTTCTGATTGAGCAATCTCATTCGTATGATGCACAGAAATATGATCTACTCCCCCACAGTGTATATCTATTCTATCTCCTAAATATTTCATTGACATGGCAGAACACTCAATATGCCAACCCGGGAAACCTGTTCCCCAAGGTGATTCCCACTGCATTATTTGATTGGAAAACTTGGAGTTTGTAAACCACAATACAAAATCTAGGGGATTTTTCTTGAATGGGTCTACATCAACCCTACTTCCTGCCTCAAGCTCCTCTAGACTTAGATTGGCAAGCTTAGCGTAGTTCGGGTATTTTTCTATTGAAAAGTATACATTACCATTGGCTATATAAGTAAAACCCTTATCTTCCAGTACTTGAATAAAGTTAATCATATCCTCGATATGCTCTGTAGCTCGGCATATTATTGTAGGCGCTGTTATATTAAGAAGTTGACAGTCATTTAAAAAAGCATCTTCATAAAATTTTGCAATTTCCCATACAGTTTTCTTTTCTCTGATGGCTCCCAAAGCCATTTTATCTTCTCCTGTATCTGAATCAGATTCTAAATGTCCTACATCTGTTATATTCATAACATGCTTGACCTCTAAGCCCATGTACTCCATTGATTTTTTAAGGACATCTTCAAAAATATAGGTTCTAAGGTTGCCTATATGAGCATAATTGTATACTGTTGGTCCACATGTATACAATTTTATCTTGCCTTTCTCTATAGGTATTACCTCTTCCTTTATTCCTGTTAAAGTGTTATAAACTGAAAATTTCATATCCTCTCCTCCTAATAAAGTATTGGAAGCAATTGTATCACACTATTTATAATAGATGAACAAAATATAAAACTATGCATCAATCTATCTTGATTTAATGTTTCTTTGCTCTTATAAATAAAAACTGAGGGTTCTTAGTTAATCTATCATATGTATTAGGATGTGCGATTTTGAATTCTTCTATCGGCATGGGTTCTAATAATCTTTCTATTGTAAATCCTGCATCAATAATGGGAGTGATAATGGCACTTAAAGGTCTTCTATAAAATTGTACTTTTACCTTTCCATTATTAGTGTTCCATTCATCATCTAATAATTCAGTTAAAAAGTAATTCTCTTTATTAAATACTGTAAAATCCATAAAAGGATGATGGATAGAGATAATAAGTTGTCCATCTCTTTTTAATATCCTATTAAATTCACTCATTACTAAATTCCAGCTTTTAATATAGTGAAGTGTCAATGATGATAAAATAACATCTATAGATTTATCTTCAATAAAATGCAATGGCTCATTTAGATCAGCTTTTATAACTTTAGCCTTATTTCCGACTCTTTTTTTAGTCATTTCTATCATATTTGGACTAAAATCTAGTGCTATTACACTTGCACCCTCCTCTAATAGCCATTTAGTATACCACCCCGCCGCACAACCTGCATCTAAAACTTTCTTGCCTCTTACTTGTGGAAGTAATGATATAGTTGCAGGTCTTTCATAGTATGCATTGAATGGTTTTATATCTACATACTTAAAATAATATTCAGCCATTTCTTCATAAGAATTAAGTGAAACAGAGTCTTTATTTATAGCTTGTTCCTCCTGTGATATGCTACTCAATACGCTCCCCCCAAATGTCACACATTTTTAACATATGTACATTATATTATATAATTCATCGGCTAATCTATCAACCAATAACATCATATTTTAAACTCTATTTTTTCCAATTTTCTTCTGTCATCGCCCAAGTTATCCAATGTCATCTGTCAAATGCCCTATTTTAAAGGGTCAAAAAACAGTATTTTTCACTGTTTTTTGACCCCTTTTCCATCTTCAAACCACTATATGTTGTGGTTCATCCCTATTATTTATCCTCTAAACCATAATATGTCATCAAAAGACTGCCTCAGTCGTAGCTTGCTGCCAATCAGCCTTCGCTTCTCTCAGCTTCTTGGGCAAGCCTGACATGAGACGTACATCTGCTTCTTCAGTCGTTTCACTCCCTCACAAGCAGTGTTACGACTT
>NZ_PPXX01000001.1 GCF_021655075.1 Clostridium sp. Cult2 | reverse complement strand
TAATTAACATTACAAAAATGAAAAAATCTCAAATTCTAATTAGAATTTGAGATTTTTATTAATATTTCATTCAAAAAAAGTTTTTACATTATATAAAATAAGTAAATTATCTATATTATTCTCTTTTATCAATATTTCTATATCCTTATCATAATATCTAGGATCTACTATATAGATTTCACTAAAATGCCCTGTTAAAAAAGGAATTAGACTATTCGCGTAAGAATCCTTTAATATCAATAGTTTTTCATCACTATCCACCTTGGAACTTACTTTTATTAGAGGATAATTTCCTCCTAAAAATACAGTATATTTGTCCTTTTTATTTAGATTCTCCATATGATAAATAGAGTCTAAAATTTTCCCCTCATCTACATATTCTACCTTAAGCTTTTCATCTTTTTTAGGAATATATAGTTCAATGGAATCAGGTTTTACCTTTCTAAAACCACTCTTTGAGTATAATGAACCATAAAAGCTTTCTGTAACCTTTTCTATATTAAAGTATTCCTCATCATGGGGGACAATTCCCATTGTCTCCATTAGCTTTTGGTAAGATAGATAGGCTCCTTTAGTTGTCCAATGATGGTCTGTTCTATAGTATATATATTCCTCTTTATTGGAATATAAAGTATCATAGACATGAACAAAGTTTATATTATCATCAATAGAACTCATTACTTTATTTATATAAACAAGCTCATCTCCATTGGGAGCATAAATAGGTAATTTATCTTCTAAGATTTTAACTGAAGTAGGTACCAGCATATAATATTTCCTTATATTTGGAATATTTGCAATTAAAGTATTAATTTCCTCTGCTTTAGATTTAATCTTTTCTTCGGTAGGTTTTTCGAATTTCTCAATTAGATATCCATCTTTGGATAAATAAATACCGTTATTTTCTTTTCTTCCTAAAGCTTTTTCAGTTGTAGATTTAACACTTATCCAAAAATCCCTAAAGGGAAATTGATCTGATATATATTTCTCATATTTTGTGACAAACATTCCATCCATAATCTGAGCAGTTGAAAGTTTAGGAGCTTGCTCCAACCTTCTATTTTCCGCTTCTGAAAATACCTTATCAGCTGTTGCCATATCTATAAAGATTAAAGTACCAATATATATTAGCAAAAATATACCTAAAATTGATTTATACGGATATTGTTTTTTCAAATAAATCCCTCTCTCCAATACAACTATTAAAACCTAAAGTATAAAAATGGATTATAGGTTTCATTTACTAAATAAGCAGTACATAGAAATATTAAAAACATATAAGTTAAAGGGATAATAATAGCCCCTCCCCTATTTAATTTCTCTTTAAACCTTCTGAAGATTCTATTAGGTATAGGTGTGGAACAAATTATTAGGATTAAAAATAATAAAGCATTGGTATATAGATAATAAATAGCATTTCCATCTATAAAAGGTCTATTTCCAAATCCAAACATGGTTTTAATATAATTTATTCCTATGGACATGTTTTCAAATTCAAAGAATACCCAACCTATTATTACTATTAAAAGGGTATAAATATGTCTAATAATTTTAGGTCTATTTTCTAGCCATCTTAATAAAAACATTTTCTCTAAAATTAAAAATAGGCCATAGTATAATCCCCATATAATAAAGTTCCAATTGGCCCCATGCCAAAAGCCTGTTAACATCCAGACTATAATTAAATTTCTATATTGTTTTAACTTTCCCCGTCTATTTCCTCCTAAGGGAATATATACATATTCTCTAAACCAAGTCCCAAGGGATATATGCCATCTTCTCCAAAACTCAGTAACAGATTTTGATATATAGGGATAATCAAAGTTTTTCATAAAATTAAACCCAAACATTTTGCCAAGTCCTAAGGCCATATCTGAATATCCGCCAAAGTCAAAATATATTTGGAATGTAAATGCTAGTATACCAAGCCATGAGGACAATACTGTTAATTCTCCAATGGGAGTTCCTTTTATTGTATCCCATAGTAAGCCTATATTGTTTGCTAGTAGAACCTTTTTCGATAATCCAGTAATAAATAGTTCTGCTCCTTCCCCAAATAGATTTAGATTTTCCTGTCTATTATCTAACTCTTTACAGATTTCACTATATCTAACAATGGGTCCTGCTACGAGTTGTGGAAACATGGTTACATAGGTTCCAAAGGATATAATATTCCTTTGGACAGGTACCTTATCCAGATATACATCTATTGTATAGGATAGCGTTTGAAATGTATAAAAGGATATCCCTAAGGGAAGAGAAAGTTCCATCAGTGGGATATTTAAACTTAATAGTTGGTTAATATTGGTTACTATAAAACCATAGTATTTAAAAAACCCTAGAATACCTAAATTAATAACTAGAGAGTTTATTAAGACCGCTCTAGTTATACTTTTTTGTCCTCTATATTTATCTATAGCTAGTCCATTGATATAGTCGAAGACTGTGGAGAAGAGCATTATTAATATATATATAGGCTCTCCCCAGGCATAAAAGATTAAACTTGCTACTAGGAAAACAAGGTTTCTAAAGCCATTTGGTGCTATGTAGTATATTAATATAGTAATTGGCAAAAAAACAAAGATGAATATCAAACTGCTGAAAACCACACCTTGTCCCCCTTCAATTAAAGTTAATAGCTAATTTATGGATTCATCAAATATTTCTTCTATGGTTTCTACTTCTTCAGATATTGCATAAAGTATAAAATTACCTTTTGCCTTTAAAACATGATTTTCAATTAAATAATATTCTTCAGGAAGATAATCCTTAAAATTTGTTGATTGTACTTCTATTCTTTCAGTTATTTTCTCCGTTATATCATCTATCTCCTTAGAATCTTTGACCTTAAATATTGCTATTTCATTTGCTTGTATATTTGTTTTAGGAGTATAGAGAATAAATTCTTCTAAATCATCATTATCAATATCATATAATTTTTCTAATCTATCACTATCCCCTAATTCCATATTGGATAGATTAATGGATTCTTTTATTTTATCATCTATATCTTTAACAGATAAATTATCATCTGTTGAACTTTTTGATGAACAACTAGTAAGTACAAATAATATTAAACTACATAAGATAATTCCATAAAACATATTTTTATATCTTTTTCTAATCATTTTCATCCATCCTTTCTATAATGAAATCTAGCCACAATTTATAAAATTTGTATTTCACATGAATACCATCTGGTTCGATTAAATCAATATCATCTTCAAATATTGAAGCTATATCTAAGTACTGAATATTTTCATCTTTTGCAAAGGTTACTAAAGCTTTATTGAATTCGTCTATATTTTCATTTGTTAGTAATGGCTTTTTATCTTTAACCTTGGATTTCACTGGAAGTATAGAATTAATATAGATATTTGTATCTGGTAATTTTTCTTTAATTATTTGAACAAGTTTAGTATAATCTTCTATAAATTTTTGGCTCCCTTCTCCAGTAAGGATGTCATTAGTACCAAGCATTATGTAAATGTTTCTTGGATTTTTCTTAATAATATTATCTATTATATCTGTTGATTTTCTAGCAGTAAGGCCAAACTTAGCTATTATATTTGATTCATCTAAAATATCGTAAAAGGATAAACTGTCGGTAATAGAGTCTCCCAAAAATAAATCATCCTTAAAAACCTCTTTATAATTATTGGGTTCCCTAGTTTTACTTTCCTCACCCACCGCTGGCTCCTTTTGGTCTATTTTATCTGCTATTTCTATATCATTAGAATCATCTTCTATATTGATATTAAGATCTTCACTATGTAGGGATATGTCTTCTTGAACTGTTGCTTCTTCCTTAGGAGTTATAGTGTTTTCATTATGGTTATTAGCAAGTGTTTTTTTGGACACCTTAATAATAAGTAAAAGTAATATAGATAATACCATTAATGATATAATAAATCTTCTATAGTTAATTCTAATTCTTCTTTTGATTCTTCTCATAATTGCCTCCAAGAAACTATAATCCTAATTTAATTTATGTAATAAAAACATTATTTATCACCAATTAAGTCCATATCTAAGACCAATCTTCACTAATATATTATAATACAAATTTAATCAAAAATGGTTAAGGAATTATGACAAATCAGCTAAATCTCATGCTTTTTTAAATGTATTTACTTCCGTTAAAACCTTATGTTACCAATTAATTAAAGACAGCTATAGCTGTCTTTAATTAATTGTATTCTGGATAGGGTATCTCTACTTTCCCTTCTCTTATAAAGGAATTTGTCCATTCAGGCATAGCTGGAACCTTTTCTTCTTTCAACATTTCTTGCCACTTTTCATCTGTAAGCCTTTCGTTGGATATAAATTCATAGTAGCTAAATACTGCCCCTCTTGATAAGTAAAGTTTACCTCCTATTGGTACAATTACATAAATTTCACTTGCAGGACCTACTGCTACCTCTAAATATCCACCAGGACTATAAGAATTTGGTGCAATAGTATGAAAATCTGCTATCAATGCCATATTTCTATCTGTATCTGAGGTTATTTCATGCCAATAGCCCAAATCCCCTTCTACAAAGGAACAGCTTAGGCCTTCTAAATATCCTCCGTAGTAAATTATTCTATAATATTCTTTTTCCGTCAATTCTTCATTATTAAGCTGTTTTACCGAAGCATGGATTAGAAACTCAAGTAAATCTTCAAATTTTTCTATTTTATCCTCTATATTTTCTATCAATAAATTTCTTTCCTTTAAATTCTCCTTTGAAAATTTAGTTAGCCATAGTAGTTTTTCATACACTTCTATATTAGGCTCAACATATCCAATGGGTTCTTCATATCCACCTCCACCCATTTCTGCTCCAGATTGTTTTCCATAAAGGATGGTGTCATGTTTTAATTCTGCCCAACTGGCTAAAGCAGTAGTTAGATTTTTATCTACCCAAGCTTTATTGGTCATAAAGGAAGGATATCCTTTTCCATAGGGTTTAAGTAATCCCTTCAGTGTCCATAGCCAGCCTTGGTACATATTTGTTCTCCATTGACTATCTTCAAATTTGCCAAACTTATCTTTAAGCCTTTCAAATTCCTTTGGGTATTCATCCCAGTATTGGTTTATCTCCTTTTCCATTTGAATTTCCTTCGCCTTTTCAGAACCTAATACTCCCATTACATCTAACCCTGAGGGTACTGGTCTTATAATCGGTTCTACTAATTCTTGGATTATTTCAGCATCCAATACATATCGCTGTCCCATAAACCTGAATTGTTTTCCCACTGGAGTAGTTACAGTAGTATACTTTGGTTTTATTTTGGGTTCTGGAAACTTTTTGGCTTCCTCATATAATTCATCTAATTTGTCCTCATCTTTTAATTGGTTTAAATCTGGTTTATTTCCATATATTTTGAATAACAAATCTCCGTATTCATATATTCCTAAATCATCAGAACTACCTACAAAGAAATTGGTTGGTTCATATATCTGTTCCCATAGATTATAATTTTCTTTATCGGAATAAATACTATAGGTAATTAACAATGCTTGGATGGTTTGTTCTATGTTTTTTACTTCGTTTTCTATAAAATATAAAGGGAAAGGCGCTTGACCATACCACATCATAGCTTTGAAATATTTTTCAAAGTCCTCTGACCTAGTATAATGCCCTCTCGGAATATATTGGCTATAATCTAGTTCATAAGGAAATATATTGGATTCTTTAAATCCTCTATGATTGCTTATCTCTTCAAATTCTTTCAAAGCCAAATCTTTGGCTTTCTTTGGCACCTCGTCTATTAGTTCTTTTTCTAAACAAAGTTCACCAACAGAGAAAAATGCTATGTTTTTAAGTTGAATCTCTTTTATCTCTTCATCCTTTATTTGGTCATAAATTGATATAGAATTCTTCAACATATTATCCGTTAATTCCTCTAGAATAGCTAACAATTTTTGCTCTTCTAAATTTCTTAAAGTGTAATCATAGAATATATGGTAGACTTGTAAAACCGAATCTGTAGTAATGAATGATGGTATATTCTTGTATTCATTGTCTTCGTATATGTAGAAAAGTTGTTCTATATTGGTTGGGGTGACAAAAAAGTTGTTTTTAGCTAATAATTCTTTTTGCTCTTGAGAAAGTCCTCCAAATTGACTTGAATTTTCAATATTGGATAAGTCTGAATTGACTTTATAGGGTTTGACTTTTGCTTGAAATTTAGTTGGTTCATAGGGAACTGCTATGTTTTGCTTTTGACTATAAGCAAATTTATTTGTACTATCTTCTTCATTTGCAATATCTGTTTTTGTTTTTACACAAGCCATTGTCAGAAGAAGCAATGCTAATACTACAAATATAATTGAAAATCCTTTATATTTTCTACTCATTTAATACCCGTCCTTTCTATTTGTAAAGTATTATCTTTTATTTTTACCATGCCTTTAAATTTGTCTTCCTTGTCTTTTATTATTACATAGGCCTTCCCATCTTCTATTCGTAAATCTTTTATATCATTAAAACCTTTGCTTTGTAAAAATCCTTCAAATCCAAAGCCTTTCCATTTGTAGGCGTTTACTACTTTTTTCCCATCTTGAAGTATTTCTATAGCCATTAGTTCATCTATATTATCTCCATCTATATCGCAGAAGTTATAATCAGTAAAGGGTTTAGAAAGTCTTGAGCCTCTCCATTTTGGAAATAATCTATTATCTTCAAAATAATATATAAATGGTCTTTTAGCCATTACTTGATGGAAGGGAGTTTTTTTATATACTCCAATGGAAATTTCACATTTCCCATTTCCATCAATATCCCCTAAGGCTACCTTCCAAGGTTTTAATCTAGAAAAGTCTTCTTCATATAGCTTTTCTATTTCATTTTGGATTTTAAAAATTGATACTTTATCTCCAAAGTTACCTATTCCCTTCTTGGATATTAACACTAGTTCATCAGAATTATCTCCGTCTAAATCTCCTAAACCATAGTCCATTATTCTGTCTTTTAATGAGTAATAATGAATTTTTTGTTTTTGGGAGTTGTAAAGGGTTATAGTTTTATTATGTACTTTTATATAATTTTCTTCATTATGGGGTATGAACTGGGTTGATTTTGTTGCAAGTTTAGATATAAATAGATAAGTTAATATGAATATAGAAGCAAGTATCATTATATTTCTCTTATAACTTTTCACATTTCATCCCATCCTATACTTTGTCTAGTGCTCCTTACCATATATTATATTAGACTTTGTTAAAGTTTTAGTTACAATATAGTTACAATAAAAAGGATAGGGAATTAACCCTATCCTTTTTATCTGTTCCACCTATTTCCTCTCATCATACCTTGACCAAAACCTCTATTTAATCCATTTCCATTGCTCCAACCATATCCACCTTGGCAGATGCCTGGCATAAATCCATTTTCACTGTGGAACTCCTTCATAAGTTTAAAATGTTCATTCCAAACTTTGAATTCTTCCTCAGTAATTAGCTTATCCTTTAATGCTTGTTCTAACTGAGCTTCTTTCCATTCCATTCTTTCTTGATACCATGCTTCCCATTGTTCTTGGTCCACATTTACCCTGGGAGTTGTTACTGGTCTTGTGTTGGATACTGTTGGCACTTGAGCATAGGCAAAACTTGCCATCAAACCTATCCCTAATACTAAAGTTAAAATAAGTAATGTCTTTTTCATTTTGATCACTCCTTTCATTTTCTATGCTCATTATAGATTTCAAATATGAAGGAAATATGAAGTATTAATAATCCATCTTCATATTTCCTTCACAATTAGCTTTTATAATTAATTCAAAGGTATTAAGGAGGTATAATTTATGTGTGGAAGATTTGGATTCTATAATTACCCAAATTTTTATAATTATCCAGGAAATATGTGGTTTATGGGCGGAATGTTTATACTTAGAGTAGCATTTGGTATAACATTATTGGTTCTAGGATATAAACTTATTAAATCATTTTTAGATAAAAAGACACCAACTAATTAATACTATTTATTAAGCTAAGTATGTAGGTTTTTATACTTAGCTTTTTATCTTTTAGTATATTATAATGAAGATAGATTATTTTAGAGGTGAAATTATGGATGAAATTAAAATATTGGTTGTAGAAGATGAAAAAAATATTCAAGAGGTTATAAAGGCTTATTTAATGAAAGAAGGATATTCTGTTATTACTGCAGAAGATGGAGAGAAGGCTTTGGAAATCTTCAATAAAGAAAATATACAACTGATTATATTGGATTTAATGTTACCTAAACTATCTGGAGAAAAGGTATGTAGTGTTATCCGGGCTAAGTCGGATGTGCCTATTATCATGCTTACTGCTAAAGTAGAAGAAGATGATAAGATAGAAGGTCTTTCCATTGGAGCAGATGATTATGTAACTAAACCCTTTAGCCCTAGAGAACTAGTAAGCCGTGTTAAGGCTTTACTAAGGAGAAGCTACAGGGATGCTAGCCCCCTAGCTGAAAAATTGATATTTAATGATGGTGATTTAGAATTGGATATAGATAAAATGATAGTAAGAAAAAAAGGAAAAAATGTTTATTTGACTTCCAATGAGTTTAAAGTACTGGTAGCATTATTATCAAATCCAGGTCAAGTTTTTACTAGGGAACAACTAATTGAATTGGCCTTTGGATATGATTATGATGGATTCGATAGAACTGTGGATACTTATATAAAAAATATAAGACAAAAAATTGAGGATGACCCTAAAAAACCCTCCTATATATTTACAGTTTATGGGGTTGGATATAAGTTTGGAGGAGTGTAGAATGTCATTATCTAAAAAATTGACTTTTAGTTTCATTTTTTCAATATTGATTTCCATCTTAATCATTAGTTTTATATCTAATACTATGATTAATAGAAAATTTGACTCTTACCTAATAGTAGAACAAAATACTAAGTTTGAAAAAATACGTAAGGATATAAATGATTTGTTTTTAGAAGAGGGTAGCAATCTAACATCAAGGGATATTTCTAATTATGCTTCAATGGAAGGAATATATATAGAAATTAGAGATTATAACGATAATTTAGTCTGCAATTCTAATAATTCTAATATGATGCATAAAGGCATGATGGGACAAATGATGAGGCAGATGATGAGACGTCATGGTACGGGAAATTCCTATATGAATACGGGAAACTATGTAGAAAAGAATTTTTCCCTATTAGATGGAGATAATATAATCGGCACTTTAATAATTGGTTATATAGATAACTCTCACTTAACCGAATCTGCATTATTATTTAAGGATACCCTTTCTGTCTCATTTTTAATTTCAGGCATTATTACCATCATCCTCGGATTAATTATATCTATATTCTTATCAAGGGGATTATCCAGTCCTTTGGTAAATATTACTAGTACTGCTAATGAAATGCGTAGTGGAAACTTAAAATCTCGTTCAACTATAAAAGCTAATACCAAGGAGATTAAAGAACTTTCCTATTCCATAAACTACTTGGCAGAAACCTTAGAAAATCAGGAGAATTTAAGAAAAAGATATGCTTCAGATATAGCCCATGAATTAAGAACTCCTTTAACCATATTAAAATCCCATGTAGAAGCTATAGTTGATGGAATCTGGGAACCAACTGATGAACATTTTGGTGTTTTGCTAGGGGAAATCGATAGATTGGCTAAACTTGTGGATGATTTAAAAAATACATTTAAAACCCTAGAAGCTGATTTAAATATAAATAAAACCTATTTTAATATTACTAATGAGTTAAAGGCTATACTATCCCAGTTTGAACCATTGTTCAAGAAAGAAGATTTCATTTTAGAATATTCTATTGAAGAAAATATTAAAATTTCTATGGATAGGGATAGGTTTAAACAGATTATGAATAATTTATTATCCAATGCTTTGAAGTATTTAAAGAATAATGGCAGAGTTTTTGTCACCTTAAAGAAAGAAAAAAGCAATATAATAATAACTGTAAAAGACAATGGAACAGGTATAAAAGAAGAAGATTTGCCCTATATATTTGATAGGTTTTACAGAGCTGATATATCCAGAAACAAGGAAACTGGTGGAACCGGATTAGGATTATCTATTACCAAAGCATTAGTTGAAGCTCATGGTGGTAATATTTATGTGGAAAGTAACTATGATAAAGAAACTAAATTTACTATTTTGTTACCAATTGAGTAGACTCTTAATTTAAGTGGACATTTCACCTGTCCCCATGTCCACTACAGCTTTTTTCTTCTGAAGAAATACACTATTACTGTAATTAGAGGAATGATAAATATAGTTATAGCCGATGTTACTAGTATTACATATTCCAGGAGCTTTCCAGCGCTTAACAAAGAACGCTTGTTCTTTATCAATACAGTTGTAATCAATATAATGATTGCCATAGGGATAATATATGGTTGGTTTTTTTGTTTATTTATGGTTTGTCTAAAAGCCACCGTTGTAAAATATAAATATCCTGCAATTTTGCCAATATTCCCCATTATCCATCCAACTACAGATAATACATCAATCCTTTGAATAAAATCAAATAAATTTATTAATCTATTGAATGTGAAAAAAGGAAAAATTGTATGCTTTGCATATTCTATACCTAAAGCTGCTTGAGTAGTTATTGTTAATAATAGAATTATAATTAATGAATATATAATGGATTTTACATATATTTTTTTCATATCTTCTTTTCTCTCTAAATGTGGAGTTACCATTGCTAGAATGATTATATCAGAAAATTTTATACTTCTATCTATAGCACCTATATTCAATTCTTTAAATGTTGA
This sequence comes from Clostridium sp. Cult2, assembly GCF_021655075.1. Taxonomy (GTDB): domain Bacteria; phylum Bacillota; class Clostridia; order Tissierellales; family Tepidimicrobiaceae; genus Schnuerera. Next base: position 10,264 of record NZ_PPXX01000001.1, on the reverse strand, counting down.
ATCTTTCAATACTGGTAATAATACTGTAAAATCATAAATATTATACCCTAATATAATAAACAATAATATTACTCCTAAAATAAATGGAACAAATACTTCTGCACCTCTAGCTATGGGTTCCAATCCTTTATAAGAAATGTAGGTACATGTAAGTAACATAATCACAGCTGTTACCCATGTGGGGGTTTCAATAAACATAGTAGTGTCTAATATTTCAACAAAAGTTGCAACAATAATAACGCAGAACATTAATAAAAATCCAGTGTAATAGATTCCAACTATTTTCCCAATATATTTCCCTAAAATCTTTTCTGAGTATTCTATAATAGTCAAATCATTGAATTTGTTGCTTAAATATATCATAGGAAATCCAATTATAAGGGTATAAGGTATTGATAATAGAAGCATTATCCAAATGTCTTGATTTCCTGGTGGAGTATTTACTATTGGTAAATAGGAAAAAGCTATAATTACCCTATATATTATTATTAATAAAATTACTTGATAAGAAGATATTTTATTCATTTTTTTAAGATTATCCATATCATTTCCCCTTAATTCTACCAATAGGTGTACTTATTAACCCAGTTCTTATTACATTGGTTTCTACTTCTATCTGAAAATCAGCCTCTGCAAAAATATCATTCCAATTATCTTTTATTTTTCCCCATTTCTTTGGATATTTTCTATGGAACACAGAACCAAATCCAAAGATATCTGATTTAAATTCCTTTTGTACTTTTAATAGAGTACTGCTTAATTCTTTTTTTATTTCTTCTGAACATGCTTTTTCCATTTCCTTTATATTTTCTTCTTTTGATATGTCAATATTTCCTGCGATTTCTTCTATGGAACCCCTCAATTTAATCTTTATTTTCAATATAACATTGTCATCTATTATTTCTATGTCCCTTTTAGTTTTAAATTTTATGATATCAATTGTACTCTTATGTATTATAGTAGGTCTTTTAGAGCTAATATCACTTTCTACCGATGATGTTGGAGTAGAGCTTCCATCTGCAGATATATTAGGTGTAGGAAAAGGTATAATTCCTGTTTTAACCCTTCCCATTATATAATTAAAGCTTTTCGTCTCTGTCCAATTTAAGTAGCCAACTAGTTCTTCCTTATCGAATGCAGCTGCTCCTGCAATAACGAGCTCATATTCCTTATTATTAGCTGCCTGTTTTGATTTATTTATTTGCATTTTTTCCTTTTTTTCTATTATCCCCATAACAGGTTGTCGCCCCATATCATAAAAATGTCTCAAGTATTCTGCAAGATTAACATTGACAACCTTTGGATTATATTTAAAATTCTCAACTAATTTCAATATATAGTTTCCAGGTATCTCCTCAAGCCCAGCTGCAACTCCCATTACTTCATAGGCTTTTGCTCCCTTTGCAATTAGTAAATAGGCTGTTTCCCTTTGTTCATGATCCCTTATTAACAAATCTATATCATTAACGGATGCTTTTTTAGCAAACTCTTCACCAAAAATAATGACCTTATTATGAGCTATATAAACTTTTCTATCAAATTTTAAAGTAATATCTCTAAAAGCGTCAAATAGATTGTCTCCAATGCCCTGAACATATTTTACAGCAGTACTTTTTTCCATGCTGGATTTCTGCCTAGCAGGTATAGGTTCTATAATTTCAGCAGTTAATAAAACCTTATCATCTTCAAAATCCAAACCCATTATTAAAGTAATGCCAAGGGCATTTAGTTCCATAGCATTCCAACACCCAGTTATAACTAAGGCTATAAAAATAATTATGTTTATGAACAATATTTTTCTTGCCATATAATCACTTCTTTCGTATATCTCTCTGTCTTATCATATTCCTCTTTTCTAAAACTTTTGGTCTAAATATCAATTCCTGTAATGGAAACCTAATAATAGAATCCTTAAGTCCTTGTCTATCTGATGGTGCTAATGGAAACCCATAAGGGACACCAAATGAATTTAAAGATATAATATGAACTATTATAGCAATCAGTCCACAGGTCATAGCATACAATCCCATAAATCCACCTAGTAGAATAAGCATAAAACGATATATAATTATTCCCTCAGTTAAAGAAGGAACAGCAAACTCTGCTATAGCTGTAGCTGCAACAACGATTACCATAGGTGCAGATACTAATCCTGCTTCTACTGCTGCTTGCCCCAAAACCAATGCTCCTACTATACTTACTGCAGAACCAACAGCCCTTGGAAGTCTAATTCCAGATTCCTTTATTAATTCCAAAATCAAAATCATTACAAATGCTTCTATTACTGCTGGAAATGGTACTCCCTCTCGAGCACCTGCCATAGTAATTAAAAGTACTGTAGGTATCATCTCCTGATGAAAAGTCTGTAATGCTACGTATAGTCCAGGTAAGACTATGCTTAAAAAAAGGCTAAATACCCTTAGCCATCTTAAAAAAGTAGCATAAAAAGGCCTTGAATAGTAGTCTTCACTAGCTTGAATATCCTCTATAAATAGTTTAGGTATTGTAAGTACATGAGGGCTACCATCACAAAATACCCCAATCCTTCCCTCTAATAATTTACCCGCAACTACATCTGGTTTTTGAGTATCACCTATGGTAGAGATTAAGGATGTTGGACTGTCTTCAATTAATTGTTCAATATATCCACTTTCCAATATTCCATCAATGTCTATATCTCCTATTCTTTTTTTTACTTCTTTTAGCACTTCTTCATTTACTAATCCTTGAATATAACTAATGGATATTTTAGTTTTAGTCTGCTTTCCTATTGTATAATCTTCGAAAACTAAATCCTTATTTCGTATTCTACGCCTTAACATTGCTTTGTTCACTAATATATCTTCTATAAATCCTTCTTTTGGTCCCCTAACTACTGCTTCCGCTTGTGGCTCTTCTACAGCCCTTTTTTCCCATTCGTTTAAACTAACAACGTAACACTGATTAATCCCATTAATAAATATTCCTACACTACCATAAGTCATTTCACCAGCTACATCTTCTATTAAATCTATCTCTTTTAAATTTGATACATATAATACATTTTTTATATCTTTTGGTGAATTCAAATTATTAATTATTGGTTTAATTATATCTCTATCCAGTAAATCTTTATTTATTAATCCTTCTATATAACATATCAAAACCTTTGTATTTGAACTTGTTTCAAATTCGTAGGTAACTAAATCACTTGTATTATTAAAAAGATTTATTATTTCTTCTTCATTTGACTTGATTTTCTTCGAAATCATCTATACCATCCTTTATATTTCACTTCTAGTTAGTATTACCAAAGCTTTATAGAATTATCATAGTATAAAAAATAGCCCTATTTATTTATGGGCTATTTTTCTACTGCCAGGTTTAATAACTGGTATATTTTTTTTACATAATGGACAATTTTCCTTTTCATAGGTGTTTATATTTAATTTTACTCCCCCATAAACTGGGTATTTTAGGTCTCCTTGACTCCTATCAACGATACAACCAATACCTACAACTTCTCCTCCTTGGTCTTCTACTACCTTTATTGCCTCATAAGATGATTTTCCAGTAGTTACTACATCTTCAGCTATTAGCACCTTTTGCCCCTTTTCTATGGTAAAATCTCGTCTCAATTTCATCTCTCCATCTTCTCGCTCTACAAAGATGCCAGGTTTCCCAGTTTGACGAGCTAATTCATAGCTTACGATTATCCCTCCCATAGCTGGGCCTACTACTATATCAAAATCTATATCTTTTAATTTTTCTACTATTAAATTAACTGCTTTTTCTGCTTTGTCTGGATACATTAATAGTTTAGCACACTGTACATATCCATCGCTGTGCTTCCCCGATGATAATAAAAAATGTCCTTCAAATAGAGCTTTCGTTTCCTTTAACATTTCGGTTAACATATTAAACTAACCCCCTTATCTCTTCTAAAGATTTTATTCCTTCACTAATCATGAATTCTTCTATTCCTTCAATTATGTCTAAAGTTATAGTAGGTTTAATAAAGTTTCCACTACCTACTTGTACAGCCCAAGCTCCTGCCATAATAAACTCTATGGCGTCTTTATAGTTTGTAATACCTCCAATGCCTAAAATAGGTACATTAATAGCTTTTGCTACTTCATATACCATCCTTAAGGCAATAGGTTTTATACAAGGACCTGATAATCCAGCTATAATATTATTAAATACTGGTTTTCTAGCTTTAATATCTATAGCCATACCACTCAAGGTGTTTACAAGGGATAATCCATCTGCCCCTGCCTTTACGCAGGATTCAGCCATGTGGACAATATTTTCAGCATTTGGAGATAGTTTTACTATTAATGGCTTTTTGCATACACCTCTTACTTCAGAGACTACTTTATAAGCGGTTTCTGATTTTGTTCCGAAGGCCATGCCCCCTTCTTTTACATTGGGGCAGGATATGTTTAACTCTACCATATGGATATTTGTGTCATTTAGTTTTTCAATGGATTTAATATATTCTTCTAATGTGCTTCCCCCTACATTAGCCAATATAACCGTACCCTGTTTTTCCATGAAGGGGAGTTCATCTTTTATAAAAGCATCTATTCCTGGATTTTGCAAGCCAATACTGTTTAATAATCCTCCAGTGGTTTCGTATATTCTGATGCCTGGGTTTCCTTCTTTTTTGTGCAATGTTAACCCTTTAGAGCTTATTCCACCTAGTCTTGATAGAGAAAAATACTCAGCATATTCCCTACCAAATCCAAAAGTCCCAGAAGCAGCAATTACCGGATTTTCAAACTCTACTCCACAAATATTTACCTTTGTGTTAACCATTCAAAACTACCTCCTCTCCAGAGAAAACTGGTCCCTCTTTACATACCCTTTTCATTCCAGAGATGGTTTCTATTGTGCATCCTAAACAAGCTCCTATGCCACAAGCCATCCTGTTTTCCATGGACATATATACTGGCAGCTTATCTTTACAGATTTTTAAAACTACTTCCATCATTGGTAGAGGACCACAGGTGAAGACCATATCATATTTTTCTGGTTTAAATATTTCAGTTATAAATCCTTTATGTCCAAAGGAGCCATCTTCCGTTGATATGAATATATTATTTACATATTTTTTTATTTCATCGATATAATAAACTTCATTTCTAAATCCACAGTAAAAATCAACATTTGCATTTAATTCCTTTGTTAGATATATCATAGGTGCAATGCCTATACCACCAGATATGATAGCAATTGTCCCTTCCAAACTCAAATCAAATCCATTTCCTAAAGGACCAAGTAATTCAAGAGCATCTCCTGGTTTCAATTTGGATATTATATGAGTTCCTTTTCCTCTTACTTCGTATAAAAAAGTAATCATTCCATGGGATATATCGCATATACTAATAGGTCTTGATAAAAATGGATCTAAAGCTTCCCAACCTCTTAGCATATAAAATTGGCCAGGCTTTCCTTTAAAGCCAGATTCTTGGAGAGTTAAGTTAATACTGTCAGTCTCAGGATGACAAAGAGAAAGTTTTAGCTCATATATATTAGTTGCTATTTGAATATTAGAATGAATTACTGCCTTTCTATAACCTTCCTTCACTTGTAATATCCTCCTTCATAGCTAATACTGCCTCTCTTGCATATTCATCAAAATTCTCAGCCCCACCTTCATACTTTTTATAGGCGGTAATAATTCCTCTGGAGGAATTGACTATTCCACCATTTCTTTTGTTTAGGTAAAGAGCTACATCTTTTCCTTTACCTCCTTGATGTCCATAGCCAGGAATTAAGAAGAACATATTTTTATATCTATCTCTTATCTCCTGAGCTTCATCTGTATGAGTCCCTCCTACTACAGCTCCTATAGGACTATATCCACAGTTACTCACATATTTAGAGGCTATTTCATTTAATCTATCCCCTACATGGTAGTAGAGATAAGATCCTTTGCTTCCCCCAGGATGACAGGAGGAGTCTAATTGTGAATTGACTTCTAGGTATTGTATATCCTTAGCCCCTGGATTTGAAGTTCTAAGTAGTACAAATATTCCCTTATTCCCTTTTTCAATATATTTTAGATAGGGTGTTATGCTATCAAAGCCCATATATGGATTTAGGGTAATAAAGTCTACCTCAAAATCCCCTTCAAAATGAGCTTTTCCGTACATCTCTGCTGTAGAGGAAATATCTCCTCTTTTAATATCTCCTATGGAAAGGGATTTGTTAGCTTTAATATATTCTAAAGTCTTTTTATATCCTATTAGTCCTTTTATACCGTAGGTTTCATAATATGCTATTTGTAATTTGTATATAGGAACTATGTCTATGGTCTGATCTATTATTCTTTTATTGAATTGGAATATTATCTCATCTATATCCTGATATCTTTCTTTCATTTCATCTGGTATATAATCTAAATGGGTATCTAAACCTACGCAAACATTACCTTTTTTCTCCACCTCATCATACAATTTATCAATTAACAACTGTTATCCCCCCATCGTATTTTATTTCACCTTTCCTAATAGTAGCAACAATTCTACCATAAAACTCCATGCCATTGAAAGGTGTGTTTTTACCTTTAGATATGAACTCATCCCCATCTATTATTATCTTTTCATCTAAATCTACCAATACTATATCCCCATCAAACCCGTTCTTTATCTTCCCTTTATTTATTCCCATCAATTTCCCAGGAGTTCCAGACATAAGTTGGGATAATCTATTTAGGGAAATATAGTTGGATTTTACTAAGGCTGTATAGCATATGGAAAAAGCAGTTTCTATTCCCGATATTCCTGGAGAGTTATTTTCCTTATCTTCTTTTGAATGAGGAGCATGATCCGTGGCTATTGTATCTACTGTTCCATCTATTACTCCTTGTATTATGGCTTCTAGGTCTTCTTTTTCTCTTATGGGTGGATTTACCTTATAATCGTCATTGTATAGGCCTATATGATGAGGAGTTACTTCACAGGTAACCTTCAATCCTTCTTTTTTAGCTTTTCTTATTTCTTCTATAGATTCTTTGGTGCTCACATGGGCTAAATGCAGTTTAGCTCCTGTTAATCTAGATAAATAAATATCTCTAGATGTCATTATATTTTCTGATAATCTAGTATCAACTGTAACTAATTCTTCATCTTCTTCATGGGCTATTATGGTCAAATTTTTCTCCTTTGCCTTAATCATGGCCTGATACATGGTCAAATTGGATTGTATTCCTTTTCCATCATCGGATATAAATTTGACTCTATCATCTATTGGATTTAAATGGTCTATTGTCCTACCGTCGAAATCTTTTGTTATGGAAATAGTTTGATGGATATCTATTAAATCTAATTCTTTGGATTTATTTAGGACGTATTCTACAATATCCATATCACTACATATAGGATTGGTATTTGCCATTAAATTTACATAAGTATATCCACCTTTTAGTGCCGCTTTGCTTCCCGTATATAAGTCCTCTTTATAGGTATATCCAGGCTCTCTAAAATGAGCATGCATATCAATAAAGGAGGGCATGGCCACTAAATTGGTACCATCTATAATTTTACAATTGATGTTTAAACCTTTACCATAATCGAATATCTTGCCTTCTTTTATATATATGTCTCCTTTCATATCCTTTGTTTCATCTACAATTCTGCAATTTTTTATTAATAAGTCCATTCTATCCCTCCCATGAATATATCTGATCACAGTATTCACATTTATAGGTTCCTTTTTTTTCATCTATGAGTACAAATTTATGGCTTATATCTCTTTCGTTGGATGTAACGCATCTAGGGTTTTTACACTCAATTATACCCTCTACTCTATCTGGCAGGGATAAGTTAATTTTTTCTACTACCTTTTCATTTTCAATAATATTTACAGTAATATTTGGATCTATGAATCCTAGCATTGTTAAATCTACATCTATGACATTTTCAATTTTAATCAAATCTTTCCTTCCATATTTTTTACTGGGTACACTCATAATTAATGCAACTGTAAAATCAGCCTTATCTAGCCCTAAATATTTAAATATACTAAATCCATATCCAGCTTTTATATGGTCGATTACTATTCCTTTAGCGATACTATCTATATATAACATTACATCACCCCCAATAATTTTGTAATAAGGGCCATTCTAATAAACATTCCGTATTTTACTTGTTTAAAATAACAAGCCCTTGGGTCCTCATCTACTTCATAACTTATCTCATTTACTCTTGGCAGTGGGTGAAGAATAGCTAAGTCCTTACTTGCTAATTTTAACTTTTCTTTATCTAAAATATAACTATCCTTTAATCTGATATAGTCTGCTTCATTGAAAAACCTTTCTTTTTGTACTCTTGTCATATAGAGTATATCCAGTTTGTCTATTATATCTTCTAATCTTTCCACTTCCATGTAGGGAATGTTTTTCTTACTGAGTATTTCCATTTTAATATATTCTGGTATTTGCAATTCATGAGGAGAAATTAAAATAAACTTTATATTTTCGTATCTAGACATGGCTTTTATTAAAGAATGAACTGTACGACCAAATTTCAAATCTCCACATAAACCAATAGTAAGGTTGGATATTTGACCTTTTGATTGTTTTATTGTTAATAAATCTGTTAAGGTTTGGGTAGGATGCTGATGGCCTCCATCACCTGCATTAATGATAGGAACTGGTGAATAATAAGAAGCATACCTTGGTGCACCTTCTTTGGGATGCCTCATAGCAATAATATCTACATAGGAGCCAACGGTACGAATGGTATCAGGGATGCTTTCCCCTTTCATTACAGAACTAGAACCTGGTTCAGAAAATCCAATTACTTGTCCTCCTAGCCTTATCATAGCCGCTTCAAAGCTAAATCTAGTCCTTGTACTTGGTTCATAAAATAATGTTGCCAATACTTTATGATCGCAGACATGCCTATAATCATCTTGTTTTTTTATTATATCTTCTGCTAATTCAAATAGAGTTTCTAATTCATCTACGGAAAAATCCATAGGATCAATTAAATGTTTCATATTTTTACCTCCTTCTAGTCTCTCTGGACCTAGTTAAAAGATTGCGTAAAAAAAGCCTTCCCCTAAAGGAAGGCATAAATATCCCGTATTTACGCTCTCCTTTCTGAACTCTCTGGTTCAGTTTAAAGGTCTTCGTATCCTTTTTAAGGTAACATAATTATTTAAAAATGTCAATAAAAAATTATTATGTAAAATGCCACCGAGAACATGCCTAATTGATTGACTCTATGGCTATTTCTCGGTGACATAATTTATTTAATTCTATTTATTTCATACCTCCGCCAGTAAGTCCAGACTTAACTTGTTGGATATCAGTTGAGTCAGCAGGTGGTGCTGGAACATAATATCCTTTTTGTTCTGCTATTTGAAACAGTTGATATTGGAATTGTTCTGCTTCATTTCTCAATTGCTGTAATGTACTCCTAAGTTGCTGGTTGGCACATTCTGTTATAGCTTTAGTATAGCTGTCAATACTTGCTTTAGTTGTGGTTATTGCATCATTTACCATATCCTTCTCTTGCATTATATTTTCCCTCCTACCTTAATGAATTTATGAAACTTGTAACTGTAGTTTGTGCATCCTGACCTGATTGCTTAAATAATTGTTTAAGTTGTTGGTCTTGACATTGGTTTGAGTAAAAGTCAAATTTTGTAACCATATTTTGATGTGAACCAATAATCTCCCTAATATTCTGTAATTCTAATTGATTAATGTTTCCCATATTGATAGGGTTTTTTAGTGGCATATAATTACTCCTTTCCTTTAGATGTTTTAATTTCATTTTATATTTTGCCATATGGAGCATTTATTTATTCATGGAAAAAAAGTCATTAATATTATCTTAAAATAGGGAAATAATAATTTGGAATGGAGGTGAGATGATGTCAAATAAAGTAGTAGTTGAAAATACTTTGACACCCTTTATTGACCACTTAAAAAGTTTAGGCTATGATGTATATACCCTTTATAAGAATTCTAATATTGAAAATATTACCTCTGATGAATATAAGGCCATTGTGGTGTCAGGCCTAGATGTTTTAGGTACAAGTGGAGCAACTCATAAAAATCCTCCTGTACCGATTATTGAGGCAAGTGGTCGAACGCCAGAAGAGGTTCATAGCATTATAGAAAGTAAGTATAAATAGATATATTAATAATTAAATTGGAAAAAGGTATGTCAATAGTCAGTGAAAATGTCATATAAAAGAACTTAATTTTATTCAATGAAAGTGTCATTTTTAGAATGAAAAACTATTGATGAGTATTGCATTT